>JASMAE010000343.1 GCA_030754475.1 Rhodospirillales bacterium | reverse complement strand
TGTTGAACCAGGTGAGCTATTTCCTGCCGCACCTGCTCGCCCTCAGTACTTCATCGCCCTTTTTGCTGGGCGAGAACACGGACCTCAAGTCCTACCGTTTGAGCGTCTTCGACGAACTTCCCCGCTCGGGCCTGCCGGAATCCTTCTCCTCGTACATGGAGTACAGCCGGCACGTGGACATCCTGGTCCGCGCGGACCTCATCGAGGACGCCCCCATGCTGTGGTGGGACGTGCGCCCGAGCGCCCGTTTCCCGACGCTCGAGATGCGCATCACCGACGTCTGCGCGCGATTCAACGATGCGGCCACCATCGCTGCCCTCTACGTTTCGGTGCTGCGCATGCTGTACCGGATGCGGCGCGACAACCTGCGCTGGCGCCAGTATGCGGTGATGCTGGTCAAGGAAAACCGATGGCGCGCCCAGCGGTACGGATTCGGCGACGGTCTCGTCGACTTCGGCAAGGGACGCGTGGTCGACTACACCGCGCTTCTCGAAGAGCTGATCGATCTGGTGCGCGAGGACGCCGGTGCGCTCGGCTGTCTCGAAGACATCGAGCGGAGCCGCGAGATCCTCGCTCGCGGAACCAGTGCCGACCGCCAGATCGCGGTCTTCGATCGCGCCAAGGCCGACGGCGCGGACCAACACCAGACCCTGAAGGCGGGGGTCGACATGCTGATCGACGAAACCGTCGAAGGCGTGTGAGGGGCGCGCGGCCTCACGTCACGGCCGAGTGCTTGGCAATGGCGATCTCGAGCGACTTCAGCAGCGCGCGGCCCGTCTCGCCGCCGTCGCCCGCCACCTTCTCGCGGATCACCGCGCGCATGGCGTCGACGTGCACCTTGACTATCTCGACCGCGGCGTCGTCGAAGGTGGAGCCCGGCCGGGTGGCGTCGTAAAGGCTTTTGGCGAACGTGGTGATCAGCGGATAGCCGAAAGTGCCACCCTGGCCGCGAAGCTCGTGGGCCAACAGGTTGATTTCCTCTAACTGCTTGGGACGCGCTTGCGGGTTTCCCATTGCGGCAACGCAGAGCTTGGACAGGTTTCCGAGATAGTCCGTGGCCCAGTCGGTGAAGTCGAGGCCGACCCTTTGCAGCTTTTCCTCGGCCTGTTCGAGAAGGGCGACGGGAATCTCGCCCATACCGCCGCCGCTCATGCCGCCGGCCTTCTTCTGGAGGTGGTTGGGCATGCGGAAGTTCCAGACATCGCTGGGATTCTCAGGCGTCTCGACGTCGTGGGTGTTGCGGACGATGGTGACGTCGCTTTCCTTCCTCACCCGGCGTTCGGCGGTTCCGGACGGCACCTCGCGGCGACGGCGATCGGGACCGAAATACTGGCCGGTAGCGACGAACTGGCGCGGAAAATCGATGACCTCGAGCACGAACCGGTAGATGGACCGTGCAGAAAACGGCTTCGCCATGAATTCGGTGACGCCGCTTTCGCGGGCCGAAATCACGTACTCGGAATCGGCCGCACCCGAAAGCATGATGAACGGGAGGAACCGATTAGGCGAATCCTTGGCGCTCCGCAGCCATCGCAGCAGCAAGAGCCCGTTGATCGGGGCCATGATCATGTCGGAAATGACGATGTCGAGATCGCGCCGGGCTGCGGCACCCTGCTTGGACACCATCTGGAGGTACTCGATCGCCTCTTGGCCGTTGCTTGCGGTGGCGACGCGACCCACCCGAAACTGGCGAAAAAGGTCCTCGAGGACGTTACGGATGTACCCGTTGTCCTCGACGAGAAGGATGTGGAACCGCTCGAGATCGTAAACCGCCACGTCGCGTCCTCCGCGATTTCAGCCGCACATGATCGCCAATCGGGCGGCGAAGTGCAACACAACCGGCCCGCAAGCGGGCTTCATCGGACGATTTCCGCGGGCTTCCCGATCGTCGACGAACCGAACACGAACGCGCGTTCCGCGTATGCGGCCACTCGCTCGAGGCAATCGGATATCGATTGACGGCCCGTGTCGACGATGAGTTCGGGGTTCTCGGGGATCTCGTAGGGGGCGGTGATGCCGGTGAACTCCGGAATCTCGCCGCGCCGGGCGCGCGAATACAGACCGCGCGGATCGCGCCTCTCGCACGCGTCCAAGTCGGCGGAGAGAAAAACCTCGTGAAACGCGTCGCCGCACGCATCGCGGGCCCGACGCCGATCCGCGCGGTAGGGCGAGATGAAGGCGGTGAGCACGATGACGCCGGCATCGGCGAAAAGGGCCGCCACTTCGCCGATGCGGCGGATGTTTTCGGAGCGTTCCACGGGCGAAAACCCGAGATCGGCGCTCAGACCGTGGCGCATGTTGTCGCCGTCGAGGACGTAGACGTTGTAACGTCTCGCGAACAGCGCCTGTTCGAGGGCGAACGCTAGCGTCGTCTTGCCCGATCCGGAAAGGCCCGTGAACCAGATGACGCCCCCGCGATGGCTGTTGACCGCCCACCGGTCGTGCTTGGCGACCCCGTGAACGACCGGGGTGATGTTGGCGGACTTGATCGTCATCGCAGGCGCGTTCAAATCCTCGAAAGATCGGCCGTGAAATCCGCGAACAACCGACTCAGCGCCTGGTTGATCGCGTTCACCGCACCGGCCACTGAATCGTCGACGGGGGCGATCTGAAGGCGGTAGGTCTCGAGGAACAAGAGGCGGTCGGTCCCGGTCTCGCGCAGGCTGAGCTCCAGCGCGACCACCGTGTTCGGCTCGGCGCCGACGACGCGTTCCAGCCGGTGAATCTTGCCAGCGAGCGCGAAGTCGGGATCGACGCGAAGTTCCGGCGTCACCACCGCCTTCGCCACGCCCGCGGCGCGCAGATATTCGACCAGGGCGTCGCGAAGGAGGAGCGTCGGCGCCTGGACCCAGAAGTGATAGTGGTATTCGAACAGCGAATTCGGTTCGCCCGAATCGCTGTACACGATCGGGCGCCCCGCGGTCAGCCCGTCGGCGAGGAAGCGGGCCACCTCGAGCGTCCCGTTCAGATGCGGGCTTTGAAGGCGCTGATCGGGCTCTGCGACGGCCACGCGATAGAAATGGTCTTGCGGGAGCGGCGGCTGCGCGCATCCCATCAGGACCAGCGCCAGCACGAAAGCCAGATTTCGAACCGCTTTCATTGCCCTTGGGCGGCGTCTGGGGGCGGCGTGCCGCCGAGGAGAAGTCCCGGGTTCTGGCGGATCTGGCGACTGAACTCGTACATGTTCCGGCTCGCGCCTTCGAGGTTTTGGTTCAGCACGTCAACATTGCGAGAGAACGTCTCCAAGACGTAGCGCATATCGACGATGCTCGCCTCCACGTCCAGCTTGTTGTCGCCGACCATGGTATTCACCGTGTCCACAGTCTGACCCATGGAGCTCAGAATCGCATCCACGGACTCGCGCGTCGTGCCGAGACCGCGCGTCAGCGCGGCGAAATCGGAGGCCGCGGACTCGACCTGGGCGAGGATCGAATCCAAGCGCCCTTCCAGCCGGGCGCGCGCGTCCGCGTCGAACATCGCCTGCACTTCGGTGCTCGTTGCCACCAAGTTGGCGAGCAGCTTTTCGGTATCTTCGGCCATCTTCGGCATGCGCCCCGCGATGTCGCTCGTCAGCACCGCGAGGTCGCGCAACAGGACCTTGCCGTCCCCGTCGAGCAGCTCGCCGACCGTCGCGACCGTCCGGTTCAAGTTTTCGAGCAGCGGCCTGAGGCTCGTCTGCGAAAGCTCGGTCACGTCGTTGGCGACCGACGACATTGCGGCGAAAATGTCGGATGGATCTTCGCCCTTCACCTCGCTGCCGGGCGCGAGCGCGTTCGCGCTCGCGCCGGCG
>JASMAE010000342.1 GCA_030754475.1 Rhodospirillales bacterium | reverse complement strand
GTGACGCCGGCCTTCCGACGGGGGCGCGTCGTGGCGCTGTTGGCGGCCACCTGTCACGTCGTCGACATCGGCGGCGTCGGCTTCGGCCCCGACGGCCGCCAGGTGTTCGAAGAAGGGCTCAACATCCCCATCATGCCGCTCGCCGAAAAAGGCGTGATCAACCGCACACTCTTGGACATCGTCGCCGTCAATGTGCGCGAGCCGGTGCAGGTGGAAGGGGATCTCTATTCGTTGGCCGCGTGCAACGACATGGGTTGCAAGCGCCTGGTCGAGATGATGGCGGAGTTCGATCTCGATTCGCTTGCACACCTCGCGGATTCCATCATCGCCCAATCGCGGGCCGCGATGATCGACGAAATCCGCAAGGTACCGCCCGGCGCGTATGAGAACCGCATGCGCATCGACGGTTACGATAGCGACATCGACCTGGTCGCCACCATGACGGTCGCGCGCGATCACATCGCCGTCGACTTCGCCGGCACGTCCGGGGTCTCGGGCTACGGCATCAACGTCCCGATCACCTACACCCAGGCATACGCCTCGTTCGGCGTGCGCTGCGTCGTCGGCGCCAGGATCCCCAACAACGCGGGCTCCTTGGCGCCGGTGCGGGTCACGGCGCCCGAAGGCACGATCCTGAACGCGCCGCGCCCATCGGCGGTCGCCGCCCGCCACGTGATCGGCCAGATGCTTCCCGACGTGGTTTTGGGGTGCCTCGACCAGGCGCTCGCGGACGCGGTTCCGGCGGAAGGGGCGTCGTGCCTCTGGATTCCGATCCTCATGGGCGGCCACGGGACCTCCGACAACGCCCGGCCGACGCGCTCCGAGCCTTTCACGGTGGCGCTTTTCCATACCGGGGGCACCGGCGCGCGTCCGGGAAAGGACGGGATGTCGGCGACGGCCTTTCCGTCCGGGGTGCGCAGCACGCCGGTCGAGGTGAACGAGGCCATCGCGCCCATCGTGATTTGGCGAAAGGAGTACATCTGCGATTCGGGCGGCGCCGGCGAGATGCGGGGCGGCGCCGGCCAGGTGATGGAGATCGGCCACGCCGATGGCGCGCCGTTCGTGCTGTCGGCGATGTTCGACCGCATCGCGCACCCGGCCCGCGGACGCCGCGGCGGCCATAAGGGCGCTGCGGGCCGGGTTTCGACGACGGCTGGTGCTGCGCTTCGCGGCAAGGGCCGCCAGCCGATCGCGGCGGGCGACCGCCTCGTCCTCGAGATCCCGGGCGGCGGCGGGCTCGGCGATCCTCTCCGCCGCGCCCCCGATCGGGTCGCCGAAGACGTGGCCAACGGCGTGGTTTCGCGGCAAGCGGCCAAGCGCGATTACGCCGTCGTGCTAACGCCCGCGGGCGCAGTGGACGCGGCCCGGACCGGCGCGCTTCGGGCGCGAAAACGGCCTCGGGCGACTTCGCGCGCGGCCAAATCCCGATAACGCGGCGCTCTTCGGACGCGATGACACGAACGCAAGCGATCGAGCGGAAATCCGTGATCGTCCACGAGCTCGCCATGGCCTATCTCGAGGCCGGGGCCGGCGATCCGATCGTTTTCCTGCACGGAAACCCTACGTCCTCGCACCTGTGGCGCAACGTCATCCCGCATTTGGCGGACCTGGCGCGGTGCGTCGCCCCCGACCTCATCGGCATGGGGAATTCGGACAAGCTGGCCGATTCGGGCCCCGGCCGCTACCGGCTGGTGGAGCACCTTCGGTTTCTCGACGGGTTCCTCGACGCGATGGCTTTCGAGCGGCCCGTCACCCTGGTCCTCCACGACTGGGGCGGACCGCTGGGCTTCGACTGGGCGCGCCGACACCGAGACGCGGTCAGGGGCATCGCGTACATGGAGACCATCGTCCGGACCTTCGAGTGGTCCGACTGGCGGCCCGAAGCGCGGCCGAGAATCGAACGCCTGCGCTCGCCAGAGGGTGAGAGAATGATGTTGGAGGAGAACTTCTTTCTCGAAGACATGCTGCCGAACGCTTTGATAGATCCGCTGAGCGAAGCTGATCTCGCGGCCTACCGCCGGCCCTACCTGGAACCCGGCGAGGCCCGTCGTCCGACGCTCGTTTGGCCGCGCGAGCTGCCCATCGACGGCGCGCCCGCGGACGTGACGGAGATCGTCCGCGCCTCCACCCGGTGGCTCGCCGGGGCAAGCGTGCCCAAGCTCCTCATCCGGGCCGAGCCCGGCGCCATCCTCACAGGGAACGCGCTGGCGGCGTGCCGTCGATGGCCCAACCAGCGCGAGGTCGAGGTGCCCGGCAAGCACTACGTGCCCGAGGACTCGCCCGCCCATGTGGGGCGCGCCGTCGCCGCTTGGTATCACGCCCTGCCGACGTCAACGGATTGACCGACGCCGCGCCTCGGCTCGCCCGCGCCGGCGAGATGCGGGGTGGCTCGGAAGTCAGCGACCAGAAGGCACGTATCGGCCGCCTGTGCGACGAAGCGAAAACCTTGTTCATCCACGCGCTGATTCCAGCCCTTTGCCTAGCTGGGACACCTCTTCCTACCCCCAAAGTTCCGGCACCGGCGGATGCACGCGGCCCCCGTCGTAAACGAGACCGTGATCGCGGTCGCGCGCAAGCCAGCGCGGCCCGTCGAGATCGACGATGGCCGCGTCTCGCGCCAGTAGCGTCGCCGGCGCCAGCGCCAGCGACGTCGACACCATGCAGCTCACCATGAGCCCGAAACCGGCGGCCCGCGCGGCGTCGGCGAGACGGAGCGCCTCGGTGAGCCCGCCCGTCTTGTTGAGCTTGATGCTGACGATTTGGTAGCGCCCGGCGAGCGCGCTCAAATCCTGGGCGGTATGGCACGATTCGTCGGCGCACAACGGGACCGGCGAGGCGAATTCGAAAAGCGCCTCGTCGGCGCCCGCGGGCAAGGGCTGCTCGATCATCTCGACGCCGAGATCGGCGAGCGCGCCGGCGTAACTGCGCAAGTCCGCGATGGTCCAGGCCTCGTTGGGATCGACGATGAGGCGCGCCGCGGGCGCCGCATCACGAACGGCGCGCATCGATTCGACGACCGAGGTGCTTCCGAGCTTGATCTTGAGCGCACCCCAGTCGCGAAGCGCGGCCGCCGCCCGGCCCATGGCCTCGGGCGCGTCCAACGACAGGGTATCGAAAGTCGGCAACGCTTGCGGTACGGGCATGCCGGCGAGGGTCCAGGCGCGAACGCCCTCGCGCTTGGCCGCCAGGTCCCAGAGCGCGCAGTCCAGCGCGCAGCGCGCAGCGCCCGCCCCCATGGCCGACACGAGCCCGGCGCGGTCCATCCCGGCGGCGACGGCGACGGCCTGTGCTTCGATCGCCGCGACCACGCCCTCGGCAGTTTCGCCGTAGCGGGGGTAGGGCACCGCTTCGCCACGCCCGGTGATGCCGCCGTTCGCGACCTCGGCAACGACCACTTGGACGGCCGTCTTGGCGCCTCGCGAAATCGCGAACGCGCCTTTAAGCGGCCAGGTCTCGGCGCGGACGGTGAGCGAGGGCGGCATGGCGGAATCACTCGGTTGCGAACAAGGCGATCATGAATCCTCAGGCGCATCCGCACGCCTTCCGAAAAGCGTCAGCCAAAGCGCCGCCAGGATGAAGACGAGGCCGCCGGCCTCGCGCCAGCCCACGGGCTCGCCGAGCCAGAGCGCGCCCGAGATCACGCCGATCACCGGGATCATCAGGGTACCGAGCGCCGATACCCCGGCGGGCAGCAGACGGACGGCGCGGACCCAAAGATACATGCCGAGGCCGATCACCGCGAAGATGTTATAGACGACGCCTGCCCAGGCGGCGTGCGACGCCGGCTGCCAGGCCGGGATCTCGACTGCGAGGCTGCCGATGATGAGCGGCACGCCGCCGATCATCAGTTGCCAGCCGGTCAGCGTCACGGTGGGGATCGACCAGTCGATGCGCTTCAAAAGCACGGTTCCCAGACCCCACGAGAGCGCCGCCGCCAGCATCAAGGCGGCGCCCTTGGGCGTTGCCCCGAAGGACGCGAGTTCGCCCCACATCAGCGTCGCGATTCCGCAGGTGCCTGCAACGAGGGCGGCGACGCGGCGCGCCGTCATCGCCTCGCCGAGGAAGAAAACCGCGAACACCGAGGCCCAGATGGGCATGGTGAAGACGAGGATGGCCGCCCGTCCCGCGGTGAGCAAGCTGAGGCCGTAAGAGGAAAGCAGGGGCAGGATCGCGAAGTTGAAGAGCGCGACGACAATCATCGCGCCCCACAGCCTTCGCGGCACCGTGAGCGAGAGGCCGCTCGCGCGGGCGCAGATCAGAAGCACGAGGCCGCCCGCCGGCGTCGTCATCGCGCGGAACGTCCACGGTGGGATCTCGTTCAGCGAGATCTTCATCACCGGCCAGTTGACGCCCCAGACCAGCGTCAGCCCCGCGAGCAGAAGGACGCCCAGCGTCGGGACGGCGGCCCGGGCCTCGGATTTATAGTTCATGGTGGGCGGGCTTCAAAGGCACGAGTGCCGCGATAAATGGCGAGTGGGCGCGAAGTGTCGCGGCCGTACGCATCCTTGTCAACGCGCCGGCGAAAAGGGCCGGGCACCGCGCCCCGAACCGGTTTGTCTTCGCGCGGACAAACGCTCATACTGGTCCAGCTAACCGCGGTCGGAGGATGTACCCATGGACAAGAACTCGGTCACCTGGAAGGACCTTTGGGTCGCCATCGTCACGCCGTTCGACGCGGCGGGGGCGATCGACGAGGACGCGTTACGCGCGCACGTGGACTGGTGCATCGCCGAAGGCGTGAGCGGCATCGTCGCCTCGGGGTGCACCGGCGAGTTCTGGGCGCTGACGGACGACGAACGCAAGCGCGTGATCAAGGCTTGCGTCGAGGCGGCGGCAGGCCGGGTCCCGGTGATCGGCGGCACCGGCGCGATCCGGACTGCGGACGTGATCGCGCTGAGCGGGGCAGCCAAGGACGCTGGCTGCGACGGGGTGATGATCCTGCCGCCCTTCTTCGTCAAACCGAGTACGGGCGACATCGTCGCC
>JASMAE010000341.1 GCA_030754475.1 Rhodospirillales bacterium | reverse complement strand
GGTACGGCCGGTGACGCGGTGAAGTTCGCCGAAGAGCTCGTGAGTAGCGAGAAGGTCGATGTGCTCGCGGGCACGTTCCTCTCCAACATCGGTCTCGCCGTCGCCGACTTCGCCAAGCAGCGCAAGGTCCTCTTCATCGCCTCCGAGCCCTTGACCGATGCCATAACGTGGGAGAACGGAAACCGCTACACGTTCCGTCTTCGCCCCAGCACCTACATGCAGGCGGCGATGCTGGCAGAGGAGGCCGCGAAGCTGCCGGCGAAGCGTTGGGCCACCTTGGCGCCCAACTACGAGTACGGCCAATCCGCGGTCGCCAACTTCAAGAAACTGCTTTCGGCGAAGCGCCCTGACGTTGAATGGGTGGCGGAGCAATGGCCGGCGCTGTTCAAGATTGACGCCGGCCCCACCGTTCAGGCGCTGGCGCGGACGAACCCCGAGGCGATCTTCAACGTGACGTTCAGCGGCGATTTTGCGAAATTCGTGCGCGAGGGAACGCTGCGCGGCCTGTTCGAAGACCGCGCCGTCGTCAGCCTTCTCACGGGCGAGCCCGAATACCTCGTGCCGCTGAAGGGCGAAGCGCCGGTGGGTTGGATCACCACCGGCTATCCGTGGACCGCCATCGACACGCCCGAGCACAGTCGGTTCCTTGCGACCTATCGCGAGTCCTTCGGTGAAGAACCGCGCCTGGGCTCGATCGTCGGCTACAACACGATCCTCACGGTCGCGGCGGCCATCGCCAAGGCCGGGTCCACCGACACCGAAAAGATGGTCGACGCGATGAAGGGGCTTCGCGTAGACACGCCATTCGGGCCCATCACCTATCGCGCCATCGATCATCAATCGACCATGGGCGCCTACGTTGGCCGCATCGCGGTCCAGGACGGCCAGGGGATCATGGTGGACTGGCGCTACGCGGACGGCGCCGATTACCTCCCCAGCGACGACGAGGTCCGCAAGCTCCGCCCCGCCGAGTAGGCTAGATCGTGGTCGGTCGGAATCGCTAAATCGCGATCCGCCGACCACGTGAATCTGGCCTATCTTATTGAAAAAGAGCGCATTCACGCAGCCGATCGCAACCGCATCGCGGTTCCAATCAACCGCGATCCGCTTTAGCATGCCGTCGTTCGTGGCGGCGTCGGCGCCCATGTCGGCGCCCATGTCGGCGCCCATGTCGGTGCCCGTGCCGCCGCCCCGTCGCGCCAGCCGAGACGGAGGGCGAGAGTGAGCTTTGCCGTCGTCCAGTTTCTCAACGGGCTGGCCAGCGCGTCGTCGCTTTTCCTGATCGCCTCGGGGCTGTCCATCGTTTTCGGCGTCACCCGGATCGTCAACTTCGCCCACGGCTCGTTCTACATGCTTGGCGCCTACATCGCCTATTCGGTCGTGGCGCGATCGGGTGGCTCCGTGCTCGGATTCTGGGGCGCGGTCGTGGCCGCGGCGCTGGCAGTCGGCTTCGTTGGGATCGTGGTCGAGGTGCTCGTGTTGCGCCGGATCTACCGGGCGCCGGAGCTGTTCCAGCTGTTGGCGACATTCGGGATCGTGTTGGTGGTCCAGGACGCGACTCGGTTGATCTGGGGCGGCGAGGACTTGTTGGGGCCACGCGCGCCGGGCCTGGACGGCGCGGTCTCGGTTCTCGGCTCGGCACTGCCCGAATACGAACTCGCCCTGATCGCGCTTGGGCCTGCGGTTCTTTGCGGGCTTTGGCTTCTCTTCAACCGAACCCGTTGGGGATTGCTGGTGCGCGCCGCCACCGAGGACCGCGAGATGGCCGCGGCGCTCGGCGTCGACCGCAAGGTCCTGTTCACCGGCGTCTTCTTCCTCGGCGCCGTGCTCGCCGGCCTCGGCGGCGCTTTGCAGGTGCCGCGCCAGGCCGCGAGCCTCAACATGGACATGGGCATAATCGTCGAGGCCTTCGTGGTGGTGGTCATCGGCGGCATGGGCTCGATCGTCGGCGCCTTCCTCGCCGCCGTTCTGGTGAGCGAACTGCTCGCTTTTGGAATCGTGATCTTTCCCCAAATCACCCTCGTTCTGGTGTTCGCGGTAATGGCGGTGGTGCTGGTGCTTCGGCCCTGGGGTCTCCTGGGCCAGCCCGAGGCGGGCGGGCCGGCGCATCGCGAAGCGCCCGAGCGGCCATTGCGCGTGGCGGGCCCCGGGCTCCGTTTGGCCGCGCTAACGCTGATCGCGTTTCTGGCGGCGCTGCCCACCTTCGCCGGAGACTACGCGCTGGTGCTCGCCACCGAGATGCTGACGCTCGCGCTGTTCGCCGCTAGCCTGCACTTCATCATGGGTGGCGGCGGCATGGTGTCCTTCGGCCACGCCGCGTATTTCGGCCTCGGCGCCTACGCGGCGGCGTTGTTCGTCCACCACCTGGAAGCCCCGATGGAAGCCGCGCTCGTGCTCGCGCCGCTGGCGGGGGGCCTGGGCGGGCTCGTGTTCGGGTGGTTCTGCGTCCGCCTATCGGGAATCTATCTCGCCATGCTGACGCTCGCGTTCGCCCAGATCGCCTGGTCGGTCGCCGTGCAGTGGATCCCGTTCACGGGCGGCGACAACGGGATTCTCGGCGTTTGGCCGCCGCCTTGGGCGAGCGGGCGGACCGCGTTCTACTATCTCACCCTGGCGCTGACGGCGGGTGGCGTCCTCGCGCTTCGAATCCTTCACTTCGCGCCGTTCGGGCTGATGCTGCGCGCGGCTCGGGATTCTCCGATTCGCGCCGCCGCGATCGGCGTTGACGTCCGCCGTCACCGGTGGTTCGCGTTCGCGCTCGCGGGTGCGTTCGCCGGCCTCGCCGGCGGTCTGTTCGCGTTTTCCAAGGGCAGCGTGTTTCCCGAATCGCTCGCGATCACGCGTTCGGTAGACGGGCTGGTCATGGTGATGCTGGGGGGTCTCCAGACCCTCAGCGGCCCACTTGTCGGCGCCTTCGCCTTCATAGGATTCGAGGACGCCGTCAAACGCATCCCCGCGCTGGCGGACGTTTGGCGGCTGATCCTGGGCGGCATCGTTCTGGTCCTGGTCCTGGCCTTTCCCGCCGGGATCGCCGGGTTTTTCGCTCGGGCGACGGAACGGATCCGATGAGCGTGCTTGCGGTCCGCGGGCTGTCCAAGTCCTTCGGCGGGGTGCAGGCGGTTCGCGAGCTCGATTTCGACGTCGCCGAGGGCGAGGTCGTCGCCATGATCGGCCCCAACGGCGCCGGCAAGACCACGTGTTTCAACATGATCGGCGGCCAGCTTCGGCCCGACGCGGGGTCCATAGTCTTCCGCGAGCGCCAGCTCGCCGGCCTCGGCGCGCCTGCGATATGGCGACTCGGGGTGGGGCGGACCTTCCAACTGACCCAGACGTTCGCCTCGATGACCGTGCGCGAAAACGTCCAAGCGGCGCTGATCTCGCATCGGGGGCGAACGCGCTCGGTGTTCGCAAGGGCGAAGACGCTGTTCGCGGCGCAGGCGGACGCGTTGCTTGCCCGCGTAGGGCTCGTGGATCACGCCGAGCTGGCTTGCGCATCCCTTGCCTACGGCGACCTCAAGCGCCTTGAGCTCGCGGTGGCGCTCGCCAACGCGCCCCGTCTGCTCCTCCTCGACGAACCGACGGCCGGCATCTCGGCGAACGAGCGCCAGGGGCTGATGGTCTTGATCGCCGAAGTGGTGAGCGAGCGTCGGATCAGCGTGCTGTTTACCGAGCACGACATGGACGTCGTTTTCGGCCATGCCGCGCGCGTCCTCGTGCTTCACCGCGGCCGGCTGGTCGCCGAAGGCGATCCGGACACGGTGCGCGCGGATGCGCGCGTCCGCGAGATCTACCTGGGCTCCGGCGTCGTAGGCGGGCGGGCGGAGGACTAGGGGCGTGGCGTTGCTGCGCGTCAGCGGTTTGGACGTCGCCTACGGC
>JASMAE010000340.1 GCA_030754475.1 Rhodospirillales bacterium | reverse complement strand
GCTGCTACCGCTCTATCCGCAGTATTCCAAGACGACTACGGGTTCCTCGCTTGCGGCTTGGCACGCGGCGGCCGAGATGGTGGGCCTGAACGTGCCCACATCGGCGGTCTGCTGCTACCCGGTTCAGGCGGGGCTGGTTTCGGCGCAGGTGGCTCTGGTCCGACGCGCCATCGAGCGCGCCATCGAGCGCGCCAATGAGCGCACCACGATTCGCGTTCTCTTCTCCGCGCACGGGTTGCCTGAGCGTATCATTCGAGGCGGCGACCCTTATCAGCGGCAGATCGAGGAGACCACCCGCGCCGTGGTGGCCGGACTCGGGATCAAGGATCTCGATTGGGTCATCTGCTACCAAAGCCGCGTCGGACTCCTCAAATGGATCGGACCGGCAACCGAGGACGAAATCGTGCGCGCCGGCCGCGCGGGCGTAGGACTCGTGATCGTTCCCATCGCCTTCGTCTCCGAGCATTCGGAAACCCTGGTGGAACTTGATATCAAATTCCGCCGCTATGCCGACGAACGCGGTGTTCCCGTGTTCGAGCGGGTTCCTGCGCTCGGGGTTGCGCGCGACTTCATCGATGGCTTGGCGGATTTGGTGCGCGCCGCCGTGCAAGCGCCCGCGGGCGTAGCATGCGAAGCGGGGGGACGACCCTGCGCCGGCGAACTTCGCGGTTGTCCAATGGCCCGGGCCCAGGCAGGGGGGGGCTAGGCGTGCTGGGGCTCTCGGGGACCGCCTATCTCTTGGTCAAGGCGCTGCATGTGATCAGCGTGATCGCATGGATGGCCGCGCTCTTGTATCTGCCGCGCCTTTTCGTTTACCACAGCCGCGCCAAGCCGGGCTCGGAGCTTTCCGAGACGCTGAAGGTGATGGAGCGGCGTCTTCTGCGCGCGATCATGACGCCGGCCATGGCCGCAGCGTCCTTGTTCGGCGCCATCCTCGTTCTCGAGGCCGGGTCCGGCGTTTGGACCGCAGGCTGGTTTTTCGTCAAGCTCGCGGGCGTGATCGGCCTCGCGATCTTGCATTGGCTCATGGCGCGCTGGCGAGCCGATTTCGCCCATGACCGCAACCGTCGCTCGGAGCGGTTCTTCCGGATCATCAACGAAGCACCGACGGTGTTGATGATCATGATTGTGATTCTCGCTATAGTTGAGCCCTTCTGATCCCGTCCGGTCTGCGTCCGTGCGTGGCGCTTGCGCGGGGCGCAAAAAACTCTATTTGACACGTCAAGAGGTTTGGTCAATTCTATTTGCAGATTCTTCGGAACGGACCCGTTGTTCCGGACTTCCCCCTCTCCGAATCGCCGCGGGCACCGTGCCTGAAACCTCTCGACACAGTTCGAGCTGACCAGGTGGCGATGGCCGCGAGCCGGCCCTATACCCGAATCCCCCCCCCCAGCGCCCGACCGGAAACAACCACCGAAAATGGACCTCAAGGAACTCAAGGCCAAATCCCCTGGCGATCTCCTTACGTATGCCGAGGACTTGGAAATCGAAAACGCATCGAGCCTGCGCAAGCAGGACATGATGTTCGCAATTCTCAAGCAATTGGCGGTGAACGAAGTACCGATCTTCGGGACCGGCGTCCTGGAGGTGCTTCAGGACGGCTTCGGTTTTCTGCGTTCGGCGGAGGCGAACTACCTACCCGGCCCCGACGACATCTACGTCTCGCCGAGCCAGATCCGCCGCTTCGCGCTGCGCACCGGCGATTCGGTGGAGGGCCAGATCCGGGCGCCGAAGGACGGCGAGCGCTATTTCGCTCTTCTCAAGATCAATCACATCAACTTCGAGGATCCGAGCGCCGCCCGCCACCGCATCAACTTCGACAACTTGACGCCGCTTTATCCGGACGAACGGCTGGCGATGGAGATCGACGACCCGAGCGAAAAAGACTTCACGCTTCGCGTCATCGACCTCATCTGTCCGATCGGCAAAGGCCAAAGGGCGCTGATCGTGGCCCCGCCGCGAACCGGCAAGACGGTGATGCTGCAAAACATCGCCCGCGGCGTCGCAGAAAATCACGCCGATTGCTATTTGATCGTCCTTCTCATCGACGAGCGCCCGGAAGAGGTGACCGACATGGCGCGCTCGGTCCGCGGAGAGGTGATCAGCTCGACCTTCGACGAGCCCGCCTCGCGCCACGTGCAAGTGGCGGAAATGGTGATCGAGAAGGCGAAGCGTCTGGTCGAACACAAGCGCGACGTGGTGATCCTCCTCGATTCGATCACCCGGCTCGCGCGCGCCTACAACACGGTGGTTCCGTCCTCGGGAAAGGTGCTGACCGGCGGTGTCGACGCCAACGCGCTGCAGCGCCCCAAACGATTCTTTGGCGCCGCCCGTAACATCGAGGAAGGCGGTTCGCTCACCATCATCTCGACGGCGCTGATCGATACGGGCTCGCGCATGGACGAAGTGATCTTCGAGGAGTTCAAGGGCACCGGTAACTCCGAGATCATTCTCGACCGCAAACTAACCGACAAGCGGACCTTCCCCACCATCGACATCACGAAGTCGGGCACGCGCAAGGAAGAGCTTCTCGTCGATAAGGGCACGCTGTCGAAGATGTGGGTGCTGCGCCGCATCCTCATGCCCATGGGCGTCGTCGACTCCATGGAGTTCTTGTTGGATAAGCTACGTAACGCGAAGAACAACGCCGACTTCTTCGACGCCATGAACACCTGATCGGGATCGCGTAATCCCGATTCCCGCCGACCCTCCACGCCCGCTACTTGACCGTTATCCAGTTTAAGTGGAATCGCACCGGCCCGCACCCCCAACGGGCCGCTCCAAGTATACCATTCCGTGGGCGGGCGGAAGGCGGTGCGGGCCGGTGCCGACTACACGGATAGAGCGCTAGAACAACGTCCGCGTGTCGCTGGACCTCGGGTCCCCCGTGTTTGTGGATGCGGATGGCCTTGACCACGGAGCTCGCGCGCCGCGCCGATCGATCAAGGAATGAGGACGGTCGAACCCGTGGTGGCGCGCGCCTCGAGATCCACGTGCGCGCGCCCCGCGTCGCGCAGCGGATAGGTCTGGTTCACGGTGATCTTGACGTGCCCCGCCTCGACCGCGGCGAAAAGACCGCTGGCGCGCGCAACGAGCGCATCGCGGGTCTCGGTGTAATCGCCGAGGCTGGGCCGGATCAGAAACAGCGAGCCCCGGGCGCCAAGCGCAAGCGGGTCCACCGGGTCCGGTTTGCCCGACGCATTGCCGAAGCTCACCATCATTCCGCGCGGCCGAAGGCAGTCGAGCGAGCCTTCGAAGGTCACCTTGCCGACGGAATCGTAAACCACTGCGACGCCGGCTCCGTCCGTGATCTCGCGTACGCGGGAGGCGAAGTCCTCGCGCGTGTACGCGATCGCATGGTCACAGCCGTGCGCGCGGGCGAGGTCGGCCTTTTCGTCGGACCCGACGGTACCGATCACGGTCGCGCCCAGGTGCTTGCCCCACTGGCAGAGAATCAAGCCGACGCCGCCGGCCGCCGCGTGCACAAGAATCACGTCTCCCGGGGCGACCGCGTAGCAGGCGTGCAAGAGATAGTGGGCGGTCATTCCCTTGAGCATCATGGCGGCGGCGGACTTGTCGTCGATCGCATCGGGTAGGGGGACGACACTTTCGGCGGCGATCAGGCGCTCGTCCGCATAGGCGCCAAGGGGCCGTGACGCGTAGGCGACGCGCCGTCCGGCCTCAAGCCCCGCGACGTCCGGCCCGATCTCCTCGACTATGCCGGCGCCCTCGAGCCCGATGGTCGCGGGCAACTCGCCGACCGGATAAAGCCCGGTGCGGAAATAGACGTCGATGTAGTTGAGCCCGATCGCCGTCTGGCGCACGCGGATCTCGCCAGGCCCCGGGCGGCCGACGGCCACGTCCTCGAAGCGCAGAACCTCGGGCCCGCCGTGCTCGTGAATGCGGATTGCCTTGGCCATGGTTCCCTTCCAATCTTGTGCGGCCGATCGGGCCGCGGCGGCGCGCAACGATAAACCAGGTCCTTGCCGCCGTCAGCCCGCGCCGCCGCGCTCCAGCGAGACGCCCTCGAGGGCCAGCAGGGCGCGCTTCGTCGCCGGTCCGTCTCCCCCCGAATAGCCGCCGAGACGCTCGCCGGCGCCGATGACACGGTGGCAGGGAATGACGACGGCGATGGGGTTGGCACCGCACCCACCGCCGACCGCGCGCGCTGAGACCCCGAGCAGGTGCGCGAGCTCGCCGTAGCTCCGGACCTCGCCGAAGGGTATGGAGGAAAGCTGTTTCCAAAGCTTCTGCTGAAAGGGCGTTCCGCGGGGTGCGAGCGGCAGAGAGAACACCTCTAAGCGGGCATCGAAATAAGCGTTGAGCTGCCGGGCCGCGTCTTCGAGAAGTGGGCTCGAAGCGCCACCGGCGCCGCGGCCCCACTCGATCGCCACCAAGGCGCCTTCGTCTTCGAACACCGTCAGCGGCCCGAGCGGGCTCAGGATCGCGGTGTGTCTCACGCGCGCGCCCCGACAGCGGCTGACAGCTCGGCCCGCAACGCCTCGGGCTCGGTCACCGGAAGGCCGCAGCGCGTCCCTATGCAGACGTAGGCGGTCGCCCGCCCGCCGAGCTGTTCCTTGCCGGACGCCGGGTGCGCGGGCGGCAGTGTCGTCCCGGGGGCGAGATGGACGAGGATGCGCCTCGCGAGCGGGACATCGAGGGCGGCTCCCGTGAGCGCGCGCGTTCCCGGATCCCCGGCATCGCCAACGACCACGATTTGAACCGCACGTTGCAACAGCTCGAATGCGCCCAGACAGCTCGACGCGTGCACCAGGCGCTCGGGCCCCTCGGCCGAGAAGGCGCGGAACACGTCCTCAGCGCGCGCGCGGAAGGCGTCGTCGCCGGTGAGAAAGAAGAGCCTCACCAGCACCTCGACCATGGTTCCGTTTCCCGAAGGCACGGCGTTGTCGAGAGCGGACTTGGTGCGGGCGATGACGTCGGCGGTGTCGTCGGCGGAAAGAAAATACCCGCCGTCCTCGTCATCCCAGTAGTGGACGTTCGCGCGCTCGACCCATGCGGCCGCCTGATCCACGTACGCTTGCGTTCCGGTCGCTTCGAAGAGCGCGAGCGCGGCGGCGCCCATGTTGGCGTAATCGTCGATCACGGCCGCATGGCGCAGCCGGCCGTTGCGCCAGGAATGCCGCAAGCGTCCGCCTTCGCCATGCGGTCGCGGACGAAAGCGAACGCCGATTCGGCGGCCCCGAGCCAGCTTGGCTCGCCGAAGGTGGCGGCGGCATTGGCGAGGGCGCGGATCATGAGTCCGTTCCAGTCGGCGAGAACCTTGTCGTCGCGAAGGGGTGGGATGCGGTGGCGGCGGGTGTCGAGCAAGCGCCGGCGGCAACCGGCGAGGAAGGCTTCGTGGTCCGCGTCGCCCAACTCCGGGCGCGCCGTCCGGTTGAGGATGACGCGGCCTTCCCAATTCCCATGGCGTGTTACGTCGTAGGCCTCATTGAACGCGGCGCTGTCGGGGCCCAAGACCGAATCGACCTCGTCCGCGCCCCAGACGTAGTACTTGCCCTCCTCGCCTTCGCTGTCGGCATCGAAGGCGCTGGCAAAGGCGAGCGCACCGCTTTCGGCTTCGACCGTCATCTCCGCAAGCGCCCATTCGACGGTTTCGCGCACGCGGGCGGCGTAGAGGAGGCTGTGGGATTCGCGCCAGACCTCTGTGAGGAGCTCGATTAGAAGCGCGTTGTCGTGAAGCATTTTTTCGAAATGCGGCGCGAGCCATAGGCCGTCAGTGGAATAGCGCGCGAAACCGCCGCCCAGGTGATCGTAGATTCCGCCCCGGCACATGTGATCGAGGGTCACGCTCACGGCCGCGCGAAAGGCGAGCGCGCCGGTCCTCAAGTAGGCGCGCCACAACAGGCCGAAGAACAGGGGTTGGGGGAACTTGGGCGCGCCTTGCGTGCCGCCGTGGACAGGGTCGACGAGGCGAACCGCCATATCGGCCGCCTGATCGAGGGTCTCGGCGGATAACCCGTCGCCGCGCCGGGGGCGGGTCGCGCGAACCAGGGCCGCGCAAAGGGCGTCTGCGTTTCGGCGCACCGAGACGCTATCGGTGTGGTAGGCCTCGGAGACGCGCCTGAGCACGTCCGGGAACGCGGGTCGCCCGAAGCGGGCCATCGCCGGAAAGTAGGTGCCGCCCCAGAACGGCTCGCCTGCCGCGGTCAGGAACATGGTCAACGGCCAACCACCTTGCTGACCCAACAGCGCCAGCGCGGTCTGGTAGATGACGTCGAGGTCGGGGCGCTCCTCGCGGTCGACCTTCACGTTGACGAACAGCGCGTTCATGACCGCCGCGATTTCGGCGTCTTCGAAGCTTTCGTGGGCCATGACGTGGCACCAGTGGCAGGCTGCGTAACCGATCGAAAGCAGGATCGGCCTGTTCTCGCGCTCCGCGAGCGAGAGGGTCTCGGGGCCCCAGGTTTGCCAGTGGACCGGGTTGTCCTTGTGCTGGAGGAGATAGGGGCTGGTCTCGTTTGCGAGGAGGTTCGCGGTCATCTTGCAGGGCGGTTCGCCGGTGTCGGGGAATGAGTCGGGAGCGATTGCGCGCCCGGCCATCGTAGCTTAACTTCGCCCGGGGAAACAGGGCCGCGGGCGCCGTGTGCCACGCGCGCCTTGCGTCCGGATTGGCAAGGGGTCGTCGGGTGAAAGTGCAAATCGAGATCGACTGTACGGCCGAGGAAGCGCGGCAGTTTTTTGGCCTTCCGGATGTCCGTCGCGCCAACGAGACCGTCATGGGCGGGATCGAAAGCGGTCTTGAGGCGGCGGTGAAGGGCATGGACCCCGAGACCCTGCTGGCCAAATGGATGCCGGCCGGCGCCTCGGGGCTGGAGCAGCTGCAAAAGGCGTTCCTCGCGGCTATGACGGGCAAGAAGGACTGAAGGCCGCGCACCGGCGCGACCCGGGGTCTATTCGACGGCGGCGCGCGGACCAGGTTAGATACCTGATATTGGCTATCCAATTCTAATCAGCACAATATGTTGTAGAGATATGTAGTAGAGGTCGGGCTCACGCTCGAATTCGAAATGCGATCGGACACCATCTTTGCTTTGGCGAGCGCGGCGGGGCCGGGCGCAAGCGCGATGGTCCGTGTCTCCGGTCCCGGCGCATGGGATGCACTTCGGCGGATCAGCCGACGGGGCGCGGCTGCGCCCCAGAGGCTGTCGCTCGCGACGCTCATGGATCCGGAAACCGACGAGATCCTGGACCGCGGACTCGTTGCTTGGTTTCCGGCGCCTCGGAGCTTCACCGGCGAGGACGTCGTCGAGTTTCACGTCCACGGCGGACGCGCCGTCGTCGCCGGGCTGGTCGATGCGCTTTCGAATATCTCGGGGCTGCGCGTGGCCGAGGCGGGTGAGTTCACCCGACGCGCCTTCGAGAACGGCAAGCTGGACCTGACGGCGGCCGAGGGCCTTGCCGATCTGGTGGCCGCCGAAACGGCGGCGCAGCGTTGCCAGGCGCTGCGGCAACTCGACGGTGCGTTGGGTCGCGTGGTCGAGGATTGGCGCCGCCGCCTGCTCGGTGCCCTCGCCCACATGGAGGCGACCATCGACTTCTCCGACGAGGATCTTCCCGATCTTGAGCATGAGGTGCGAAGCCAAGCGGCGGCGCTCGCTCGTGAGATGGACTCGCATTTGAACGACGACCGGTACGGCGAGCGTCTTCGCGACGGCGTTTCCATCGCCGTCATCGGGGCGCCGAACGCGGGAAAGTCGAGCCTCGTTAACCTTCTCGCCCGGCAGGACGCGGCGATCGTTTCGGCCGTGGCCGGTACCACGCGAGACGTGATCGAAGTCCACCTCGACCTCGGCGGCTACCCGGTGGTAGTTGCCGATACGGCCGGCCTTTGCGACGACGCTCCCGGCGGCGACAGCGGCCAGGTCGACATCGAGCGCGAAGGGATCAGGCGCGCGCACAAGCGGGCCGAAGATGCGGACCTGAAACTCGCGGTGTTCGACGGGTGTCACTGGCCCAACGTGGATCGCCATACGACGGCATTGGTGGACGCCCATACCATCGTCGTGATCAACAAGTCCGATCTTGGCGTTCCGGCGCCGCCTTTGGCGGTGAACGGGAACGCGGCGCGTCCCGTCTCGGCGCTGACCGGGGCCGGTATCGACGGCCTTGTCGATGCGGTGACACGCGCTGTCGCGCAGCGCTGCACGGGCTCGGGAGCCGCTGCGTTGACCCGGGCGCGGCACCGGAGCGCGCTTCAAGACTGCCGCGATTCCCTCGATCGGGCGTTCGGGGCGCCGTCGCCGGAACTTGCCGCGGAAGATTTGCGCCTGGCCGCCCGGGCGCTCGGGCGGATCGTCGGGCGGGTCGACGTGGAAGAGGTCCTGGACGTTATCTTTGCCGAGTTCTGTATCGGGAAATGACGCGATGACGACGCGAATGCGGCGCGAAATCGAGAAAGAAACGGAATCGCAAGGGCTGTTTCACGTGAAACGCCACCTCGCGACGAAGGCGGGGCTAAGCTTTTGTTTGCTTAATCGATTCGCGATCGACGCAAGTCGCGCACCGTGTTTGACTCCGGGCGCGGCGATTTCTTTAGCGGGCGCGCCATGACAAAAGCGGACGTCATCGTCATCGGCGGCGGCCACGCCGGATGCGAGGCCGCCGCCGCCGCCGCCCGCATGGGCGCCGTCACCGTGCTGATCACGCAGCGCAGCGAGACCATTGGGGAGATGTCGTGCAATCCCGCCATCGGCGGGCTGGCGAAGGGACAGCTGGTGCGCGAAATCGACGCCCTCGATGGGTTGATGGGCCGGGCCATCGACCGCGCCGGCATCCAATTCCGAATCCTCAACCGCAGCAAGGGCCCCGCCGTCCAGGGCCCTCGCGCCCAGGCCGACCGCGGGCTCTACAAGCGTGCCATGGGGGAACTGGTCCTCGGCCAACCCGGCCTCGTCGTCCACGAGGCCACGGTCGAGGACATCGAGACCGACGAGCGCGGCCGCGTTCGCGGCGTGCGCACCGGCGACGGCCGCTTCTGGCCGTCGGGGGCGGTGGTCCTCACCACCGGAACCTTCCTGCGCGGCCTCATTCACGTGGGCGAGCGGCGCACGCCCGCAGGTCGCGTCGGCGAGGCGCCTTCGAAAGGGCTCTCGCTCGCCCTCGAGCGGTTCGGACTGTCGCTCGGACGGCTCAAGACCGGCACCCCGCCCAGGATCGACGGGCGAACCGTCCGCTGGCTGGGGCTCATGGTGCAAGACGGCGACGAGCCCCCGGTTCCGTTCTCGTATCTCACGTCTCGGATCGAGACGCCCCAGATGGCGTGCCACATCACGGCCACCACGCCGAAGACCCACCGCTTGATCCGCGACAACCTTCAGCGATCGCCCATGTATTCGGGTTTCATCCGAAGCACCGGCCCCCGATACTGTCCGTCGATCGAGGACAAGGTAGTGCGCTTCGCCGAGCGCGAGCGCCACCTGGTATACCTGGAGCCAGAGGGCCTCGACGATCACACCGTCTATCCGAACGGGATTTCCACGTCGTTGCCCGAAGACGTTCAGCGCGCGCTCCTGAAAACGATTCCGGGCCTCGAGGACGCCGAGATGCTGCGTCCGGGCTACGCCATCGAGTATGACTTCGTGGACCCGCGCGAGCTGGGCCCCGGGCTCGAAACGCGCCGCGTGCCGGGACTCTTTCTCGCCGGGCAGATCAACGGGACCACCGGATACGAGGAGGCCGCCGCCCAGGGACTCCTCGCCGGCGTCAACGCGGCGCGCAAGGCCGCAGGCGGCCCCAACGCCGACGCCTTCGTGCTCGATCGTGCGGAAGCCTACATCGGCGTCATGATCGACGACCTGGTGACACTGGGCACCGACGAACCCTATCGCATGTTCACCTCGCGCGCCGAATACCGGCTATTGCTTCGCGCCGACAACGCCGATCAACGACTGACCGAAAAGGGTGTGCGGACGGGATGCGTCGGTGGGGTCCGCGCCGCCGCGTTCGCGAGCAAGATGGAGAGCCTCGCCCAGGCGCGCGCGCGAGCCGCCGGCTTGCGGGCCTCGCCGTCTCGGCTTCGCGAGCTTGGATTTTGCGTCACCCTCAACGGCGTTCCGAAAAGCGCCCTCGAGCTTCTCGCCTATCCGGATGTCGAGCATCGCCGCCTCGCCCAAGTGTGGCCGGAGCTTTCCGCCACCGCGCCCGCGATCGCCCAGCAGCTGGAGATCGAGGCGCGTTACGCGGGCTACCTCGGGCGCCAGGACGCCGACATCTGCTCCTACCGCCGCGATCAATCGCTTCGCCTGCCTGACGAGCTGGACTACGCCGCTATTCCGGGCCTTTCGGCCGAGGTGCGCTCGAAGCTCAACCAATCGCGGCCCGCGAATCTCGGCGCCGCCGCGCGCATATCGGGGATGACGCCGGCCGCGCTCACAATCTTGCTTGCCTATTCCCGGCGCCGCGGTGAGCTGCGATCCGCGTGACTCACAAGACAAAAAAGGCGCGTCCCGTTTCACGTGAAACCCCGGCCACGGCGGCGGCGCGGCGAACGCGAGGAGCCTCAGCGCCACTGGGCGCCGCAGACGTGAGTGCCAAGCTCGGTCTCTCATGCGAGGAGATCCGGAGGCTCGAGGTTCTGGTCGCCGCCCTTGAGCGTTGGCAAGCCCGCATTAATCTGGTGGGCGCCGCCAGTCTCGCCGACGTCTGGCGCCGCCACGTTCTCGATTCGGCCCAGCTTCTTCCCTTGATTCCTACGGGCGCGCGCACGCTTCTCGATCTCGGCAGCGGCGCCGGATTTCCCGGACTCGTGCTCGCCATTCTCGGGCGCGATCGCGCACCCGAGCTTCGCGTTCATCTGGTGGAAAGTAACGCCCGGAAATGCGCCTTTCTCGGCGAGGTGGTCGGTGCGAGCGGCTGCATCGCCGAGATCCACAATCGCCGCATCGAAGCCATGAAGCCGTTCGCGGCCGACGTCGTCACCGCCCGCGCCTGCGCGCCCCTCGGCCGACTTTTGGGCCATACCGAGCCCTTTCTTGGGCCCGGCACGCGCTGCCTGTTCCTCAAGGGCCGGAATGTCGAACGGGAATTGACGGATTCGCAAGAATCCTGGAATATGCGGACTACGCGCATCACCAGTGTTTCCGACCCCGAGGGGGTCGTCTTGATTCTGGAAGAGGTATCTCGCCGCGATGACGGTTGATTGCGCCGCCGCCGTGCGGACACGAACCTCGCGGATCATCGCCGTTGCCAACCAGAAGGGCGGGGTGGGCAAGACCACGACCGCCATCAACTTAGCCACCGCGCTCGCGGCCGTGGACAACACGGTCCTGATCGTCGATCTTGACCCGCAAGGCAACGCCAGCACGGGACTCGGCGTCGATCGCGCCTCTCGGGCCCGAGGTTGCTATGGCCTGCTCTGCGGTGACGTCTCGCTCGGGGACGCGGCCCGCGCGACCGCGGTCCCGGGGCTCGATGTGGTCCCGTCGGGGATTGATCTTTCGGGCGCCGAGATCGAGCTCGTGGAATTCGATCGTCGCGAGTATCGGTTGCGCGACGCGCTTGCGGGCGCCACCGGCGGATACGATTACGTTTTGATCGATTGTCCGCCGGCGCTAGGCCTGCTCACCTTAAACGCGTTGGTGGCCGCCGATGCGGTGCTCGTGCCGTTGCAGTGCGAGTTCTTCGCGCTCGAAGGCGTGAGCCACTTGGTGCGGACCATCGAGCGCGTCAAGCGGACGTTCAACCCGGGCCTCGAAATACAGGGGATCGTTCTGACCATGTTCGACAAGCGCAACAACCTTTCGGACATGGTGGCGGCCGATGTTCGCGAGTACTTCGGCGACGTCGTGTACCGGACCATGATACCGCGCAACGTTCGCGTCTCGGAGGCGCCGTCGCATGGCAAGCCCGTGCTTCTTTACGATATTCGCTGCGCTGGGGCGCAGGCATATCTGCACCTCGCGAGTGAGGTTCTGCGCCGCGAACGCAGGGCCGTCACCTGATGGCGGACGCCGGCAAGCGCCAGAATCTCGGCCGCGGCCTCTCGGCCCTTCTCGGCGACGACCCGCGGGACGACGAGGCCAGTGCGCGCGGGCGCGAATACAGGACCGTTCCGATCGAGTTTCTGCGTCCGGGCCGGCACCAGCCGAGACGGACGTTCGACGATGACGAAATCGCGAACTTGGCCCAGTCGATTCGCGAAAAAGGGGTGTTGCAACCGATTCTTGTGCGTCATCTGCCCGACGATGAAAACGCGTTCGAGATCATCGCCGGCGAAAGGCGTTGGCGGGCGGCCCAGGTGGCGCAGGTCCACGAGGTTCCAGTTGTGGTCAAGGACCTCTCGGATGGAGAATCGCTCGAGATTGCCCTAGTGGAGAATCTGCAGCGTCAGGACCTCTCGGCCCTTGAGGAGGCCGAGGGTTATCACCGCCTGATCGAGGATTTCTCGCACACCCAAGAGGACCTTGGGCGGGTGCTGGGCAAGAGCCGCAGCCATGTCGCCAACATGATCCGTCTCCTGGGCCTGCCCGATCCGGTCAAGACGCTTCTCGACACCCGCGCGCTTAGCGCCGGACACGCCCGCGCGCTGCTTAATGCCACGGATCCCATCGCGCTCGCGCGCAAGGTCGTGAATCGCGGCCTCAACGTGCGCCAGACCGAGGCCCTGGTTCGCGACGGCCACGCGCGCTCGGGCCGCGCGCATCGGCCCGAAGCGCGCGCCGCCGATACGGTGGCATTGGAGCGCGACCTTTCCAATCTTCTCGGCCTCAAGGTCCGCTTCAAGTTCTCGGGCGCCGGCGGGACGCTCACCCTCCACTACGCCTCGCTCGAGCAGCTCGACGATATCCTTCATCGTTTGAGCGAAGGTGTGCACGGCGAGGCATTGAAGACGGCCCACGAGGTCGATCCCGCCAACGACGAAGCGATCGGGACGCCAGGCACAGGCGCGAATCCCAGATCGGGCGGGACCGAGGCCCGGAACCCTGACGACGACTCCTGAATCGTTATCCACTCACATGAAATCGGCGCCGACCCGCGGGCCGGTGCCGATTAACGGATGAAGCGCGAGTGCCTTCGTGCCGGACCCCGGGACGGTGGGGCGGAATCGCTCAAGCCGCGTGGGCAATCCTCATCAACGTCCGCGAGCACACGAGATCGGCCGGAGCACCCGTGGTTTTGCAGGTGAGTTCGGCTTCGCAGAGTTCGACCAGGGCCCAGGCCAGCCGTGCGCGCGGCCAGCGTTCCATCGCGACACGGAACCGCGCCCCGAACTTGAAGAAGACCGGTGGGCGTAGGGCCGCCATGGCCTGCTCCCGGCTGCGGCCCTTCTCGGCCAGCCCAACCGCCCGGTGAAGGCGCAAAAAATGGGCCGCGACCGCGCGAAGGCTGCGCACCGCGTCGCTCCCGGCGAGATGGGAGCGGACGAGGGAGGCCTCGAGGCCCGTATGATCGCCCGCGGAGACGGCGTGGGCGAGCTCGTCCAACGAGGTGGCGGCACTGTCGCCGACGCAGGCCTCGGTGTCCTCTAGGCTGACCGTCCCGGTTGCGCCCATGAAAAGAGCGAGTTTCTCGATCTCTCGTCTTGAGACTTGACGGTCCGACCCCAGGTTTTCGACCAGGTACGCCACCGCCTCGTCGCTTGCCGAGAGCCCGTCATGAGCCAAGATCTCGGCGATCATGGGTTCGAGTGTCGTGGCGTCGTCCGCATAGCAGCCGATGGCGGCCGCGATCTTCGCGCCTTCGAACAAGCGTCGCAGCTCCGATCGCGGCCGCAACTCGCGCGCCTCGACGACGACGAAGGCGGCGTTTTCACGCTGCTGCGAAACCGCGTCGGCGATCAACGGTTCGAGAAGTCGCGCGACGCCATCGTCGGCATCTTCGACGCGCACCACGCGACGGCCGCCGGTGAACGACAATGCCGCCGCTTCGTCGGCAAGCCGAGCGGGATCGCGTTTCAGCGCCGCACCGCTAAGCGCCATGGTGCGGAACGGATCACGGACGTCATCGACGATACGGGCCGTGAGCGCGTCGGCGCGCTCGCGGATCAGCCCCTGGTCGGGACCGTGGAACAGGGCGAACCCGAATTTGGGATCGCGGAGCAGCCGCTCAAGCTCGGCGGCCGAGGCCTTCATTTCGCAGGCGCTCCTTGGCGCGAAGATATCGTCGCGAAGTAGGCGGCAAGCCGGTTGCGGATTCCGAAAGCCATTTCCTCGGCCGCGCGAGCTTTGGCGTCGTTCTCGGCGATGAGGGTGGTGAACGCGTTGGACAGGACGTTGTAACTGCTGACCACCACATTGGATCCGCCCAGCAGCGTCACGTCGCCGTCGGCGGAAAGCAATCGGTACTGGGCCGTGAGCCGGAAGTTCGTGCGCGTCGCCAGCTTGGTCTTGGCCACGGCCAGCCCCTCGGATCCGCCTTCGAGATCGACGTAGAGGACGTAGGCGGCCTTCGCCGGCCGGCCCTTGGGATTGAGGAGATCCGACAGCTGGTTGTGAAGTTGTTGGCCGATCCGGTCCTCGATGGGTTCGATGCGAACGGCGGCGAGTTGCCGATACGCCACGCTGACGCGGTCGCCGCCACCGTAAAGGGGACGAAACCCGCAGGCCCCGAGCGCGAGGGCACAGGCCGCAAGCGCGAGCACAAGCGTTCTAGACCACCACATTGACGATCCGATTGGGCACGACGATGACCTTGCGAACCGTCCGCTCGCCGACGATTCGGCTGACGGAGGGGAGTGCGAGCGCGAGATTCTCCGCCGTGTCGCGATCGCTGTCGACGGGAAGCTCAAGGGTTCCGCGCAATTTTCCGTTCACTTGGACGGCGACGGTCACGCTGCTTTCATCGAGCATCGTGGGCTCGTATTCGGGCCAAGGCGTGTCCGCGAGTATGACTCGGTGGCCGAGCTCGTGCCACAACTCCTCGGCCAGATGCGGGACCATCGGCGCGAACAGCTGGACCGCGACCTCGTACCCGCGCCGCAAGATCCAGGCCGCGCCGGCCGCGTCGGCGTCGAGGTCTTCGAGAAGGTTCGTCAACTCGCGGACCCGCGCCACCGCCCGGTTGAGGTGGAAGCGATCGAGGTCGTCGGAGACGGCCGCGACCGTTTTGTGGATGGAACGGTGGACCGCCTCGGCCGCGGGCGAAAACGTGCTCGGGGCCGGCTCGCCTACGGCCGACATCACGGCAAGGCGTTCGCTCACCGTTCGCCACAGGCGGTTGACGTAGCGCCAGGCGCCGTCGATCCCGGTGCTCGTCCACTCGATGTCGCGCTCCGGCGGGCTGTCGGACAACATGAACAGGCGCGCCGTGTCGGCACCGTAAGCGTCGATGATCGCCTCGGGATCGACGACGTTCCTCTTCGATTTGCTCATGCTCTCGGAGCGGCCGACGGTGACCGCCGAGCCGTCGCTGATACGGGCCGCGTTCTCTTCGGATCTGCGAACCTCTTCGGGGTAGAGCCACTTGCCGTCGCCGTCGCGATAGGTTTCGTGACAGATCATGCCCTGGGTCAACAGGCCTGCGAACGGCTCGTCTATCCCAAGATATCCGCATTGTCTGAGCGCGCGGGTGAAGAAGCGGGAATAGAGGAGGTGCAGCACCGCGTGCTCGATGCCGCCGATATACTGATCGACCGGCAGCCAATAATCCACGGCGGCGCGTGCGAACGCCGTCTCCGCGCGCGGCGAGCAGAACCGGGCGAAGTACCAAGACGATTCAAAGAAGGTGTCGAAGGTGTCGGTCTCGCGCGCCGCGTCGGCCCCGCATTGAGGACAGCTCACGTGCTTCCAAGTCGGGTGGTGGTCGAGGGGGTTTCCGGGCGCATCGAAAGAGACGTCGTCGGGCAGCAGGATCGGCAAATCTCGTTCGGGAACCGGAACCACTCCGCATTTGGTGCAGTGTACGACCGGGATCGGGCAGCCCCAGTAACGTTGGCGCGATACGCCCCAGTCGCGGAGCCGGAAATTCACGCTGCGCTTGCCGCGAGACATCGCCTCGAGGCGGGAGGCGATCTCCTCCTTAGCATCCTCGATAGTAAGTCCGTCGAGGAAGTCCGAGTTGATCAGGCGCCCGTCTCCCAAGTAGGCCTCGTCGGTGACCGCGAACGAGGCGGGCTCGCAGCCTACGGGCGCGACCACAGGCGTCACGTCGAGTCCGTACTTGCGGGCGAAATCAAGGTCGCGCTGGTCGTGCGCCGGACACCCGAAGATGGCGCCGGTTCCGTATTCCATGAGAACGAAATTGGCAACGAAAACAGGCAGTTCGCAATCATCGACGAATGGATGCCGGGCTTTTATTCCGGTATCGTAACCTTTTTTCTCGGCC
>JASMAE010000339.1 GCA_030754475.1 Rhodospirillales bacterium | reverse complement strand
GCATCTAGCCACGTATGTTCGCGCCGCTTGTGGTCGTCGTCCCCCTCGTCGTCGTGGATAAAGATGCGGCGCTGGCGAATATCGTCCGGGCCATACAGCATGAAGGCGTCGGCGGGCTCGCCATCGCGTCCGGAACGGCCCAGTTCCTGGTAATATTCCTCCATGTTGCCCGGCAGGTTGGCGTGAAATACGTAGCGTACGTCGGGTTTGTCGATGCCCATGCCGAAGGCGATGGTGGCCGCCATGACCACGCCCGGCTCGGTCATGAAGATGTCCTGGTTCGCGGCCCGCACGGCGCTGTCGAGTCCCGCGTGGTAGGGCAGCGCGTGGCGACCGTCATTTGCCAGCAGGTTTGCCGCCGCTTCCGTTTTCCTGCGCGACAGGCAGTAAACGATGCGGCTCTCGCCGGGCCGTCTCCGGACGAAGTCCAGAAGCTGACGCTTCCAGTCGCGCCGCGTTTCCAAGGCCAGGTGGATATTGGGCCGGTCGAAGCCGGTGACGAAGGCGCGCCCCTGGCCGTGGAAGAGTTTCGTCGAGATGTCCACGCGCGTCGCCTCGTCGGCGGTGGCCGTGAACGCCGATAGCGGAACGCCCGGAAACAGCTCCGTCAGCCGGGTCAAGGCCTCGTACTCGGGCCGGAAGGAGTGCCCCCAGCGAGAAATGCAATGGGCCTCGTCGATAGCAATCTGCACCACCGGCAGGCGCTGGAGCGCCGCAAGCATACGCTCCGTCATCAGCCGTTCCGGCGAAACGTAGAGCAGGCGGACCGCGCCCGCTGCGACGCGCCGCCAGCTCGCCACGTTGGTACCGCGCTCACGAGACGAGTTGATGGTCTCGGCGGCGACGCCGTCGAGCTTGAGGGCCGCCACCTGATCCTCCATCAAGGCCACGAGCGGCGAGACGACGAGAGTCAGGCCGTTGTCGCGGACCAGGGCCGGAATTTGATAGCACAGGGACTTGCCCGAGCCCGTGGGCATGACCACAAGCACGTTGGTCCCGTCCAAGATATTGGCAATCACCTCTTCCTGCCCTGGTCGAAACGAGGAATAGCCGAACACCTCGCTGAGGATACGGCGGGCCTGGGAATCGGCAGGTTGGGTTGACATGGGGTGGTCCGCAATAGCGTCGCTGGGGGCTAACCTAGGCTCAGGACCTATTTATCATGTTGCTCAGGTGATGAAGGATTGATTCAATGGCGGCATCAAGAGGTGCTTCCATGAGTGATATGATTTGGCTCTCGGCGGCGCAGATGTGCCGAATTGAGCCCTATTTTCCGCTGTCGCATGGTGTTCCCCGGGTTGATGATCGGCGGGTTATCAGCGGGATCATCTTCGTGATCAAGAATGGGCTACGCTGGCGCGATGCGCCGAAGGAGTATGGCCCGCACAAGACGATCTACAACCGTTTCATCCGCTGGAGCCGTTTGGGGGTGTTCAATCAAATCTTCGCCGCGCTGGCGGCCAAGTGCGGCAAGTCCGACCGTCTCATGATCGACGCCACCCACCTCAAGGCCCACTGCACCGTCGCCAGCCTGCAAAAAAAGGGCTGTTCCCCGCCGCATCGGACGCACCAAAGGCGGAATGAAATCGAGCGGTTGCGCGTTCACGCCTCGCGGTGGAGTTGCGAGTGGGGCACGATGGAGCCGGTCGCCAAGTTGCGGATGAGCTCGTCCTCGCTTTTCAAGAGCTGGGCCTTGAGATCGAGCAACAGGCGCCCGGCGCGGGTCTCGCCCCAGAACCAGTCCACGAACGCGTCGCCTCCCGGCGCGCCGGGCCGCACGGTCCCGGCCTCGACATAGAACGCCTTCAGATCCTCGTAGGCGAACTTGATCGCCATACCGACGGGATGCCCCGCCACGGGGCTTTCGGACGGCACCGCTTCTAAGCACCCGGCCAGGAAGGCTCCCGCGTCTTCGATCGCAAGCCCGCTCAGCCCCACCGTCGTCCGCCCCCGCGCCTCGCGGGCGAGGTCGTACCAGGGAACGAGGAGAGAGATTTCCTCGGCCAGCGCGGCCACCCGGTCGAGCGTCCCGGCGGCCGGCAAATCGGGCGGCGGAAGCGTCACCGGACAAATCCAGCCCTCGATTACCCCGTCCGCATCCGCGCGTTGCGGGAGCTCTTCTGCGTGATCGACCAGCACCGGGCCCGAGTCGGCTTCGAGAAGCGCGAGCGCGGCCTTGAGGACCCGTGTCTGGAAGGCGGGATCGCCGGGAACGCCGAGCGGGCGGCCCAATTCGAACGGTACCCACAGCGCCCGCGGCGGCGTCATCGCCACCGTGTGCTCGCGCACCAGGCTGATCTGGGTGGTGGCGACGCCCCTTGATTCGATGTAATGCGCGAGCGCGCCCACGGCGCGCGTACACGCGGGTCAGACGGGAACCAGGACGCAGGCGTCGACCGCATCTCCTAGAAACAGCTCGGCGATGGCGGCGCCGGTCGCTTCCAGCGGCAACGGCTCAACCGAGCCCATGACCGAGTAGTGATACTCCGCCACCGAGCCGATCGTGCCGTCGGCCGCGAGCTCTTCCAGCCGGTCAAGGGGGAAGATGACGTTCAAGTCCTCGACGAACCCCGTCCGGTCGAAGTTCGTCGATGAGTGGCTCATGAGTAAGTCCCGGCCCGCATTGCGGGGAATGACCCGGTAGTCGCTCTCGCGGTACGTGAACGGCCGGTCGCCGGGGCGTTGCAGGGCGGCGCTGGTGATCAGCGCGACCCTTCGTTCCGAGACCGGCGGTCCACTCACCCAGGGCCGGGTCTCGAAGCTCGGACAGGGCATTCGCTCCAGGACCACGCGCAAGCCGGCGGATACGTCGGATAGGCGGACCATGGGCAACCTCCTCGATACCGTTTTTGATTTGCCAGGCAGATATCCTTGTACACCGGAACGCGCGCCCGGTCGCGGCCCGTCGTTGACGCCGCGAAACCCTGATCGGGACCGGGCCGTTCACGCGCGATCCTTCCGCGCGTGGTCCCCGTGTCGAGCATCGTCCACTTCTGTGGTATCGCACCAGCCCGCGCCCGGCCCGGCCACTCGGGCCGCGAGCGGAAATTCGCCGGTCGGACCAACGCATGCGTTCCCTGACGGGCGGGGGCGCGAAGCGTATCGCGAGGCCGCCTCCCGGATCGGAACGGTGGCCGAGCGCCAGCGTTGGGCGTGGTTGGCTTCGCGCACTGTCGGTGCGCGAAGCCGCACTGAAGGCGTTCAACGCGCGACGGTTTCCTTGCCCTCGCCGCCGAAGCGGGTCACGAAATAGCCGATGACGAAGCCGACAACCGCGCCCTCGGCGGTGAACCAGAAGGGCGAGGCGAGCGGCCCGTCCGCGCCGAACGTGGCGACCATCATCGCCTTCATCGCATCGTACGCAAAGAACGTGAGGACGAAGTTCATCCACGCGCCCACAAAGGGTGCGCGCAACCACCAGGGCATGGGAAGCTTGAGCACCGGGTGCCAGGTAAAGACACCGAACACCCCGATGATCGCGCCCACGGTGGTGTACCAGAGCACGATACCCCAGCGGATCAGCCAACCGGCCTCGGGCAGAAAGAACGGCAGAAGAATGAATCCGGCGAGCCCGAATACGAAGCCGACCGCCTTGCCGACCGCGATGCGGGTAATCAACGAAGGTTTGGCGAACATCTCGAACATCTGCGACCTCCCCCACCCGCGCCCGGGTGGCATCCATCGGTCGTCGCGCGAACGCCCGTTTCAAGATCGTGTGATGGCCAAGCTAGCGCGGCGACGGGCGCGGCGCATTGACGCCGGTCAAGGAAGGGCGGGTTTCGGATCGCGGCGAGGGTCCGGGGTGAACCGGGACGCGTTTCACCCGACGACGACTAGCGCCGTCTAACGACCCCTTCCCTTCCCTGCCCCGTCGCCATCGCCAGTGCGCGTTCGCGCACGTCGGCGAGGATTGCGAGCGCGCGCCTCGCGGCGGCCTCGCCCGTCGGGGCGTCGCCGCGCACGTGCGGCGGGCGG
>JASMAE010000338.1 GCA_030754475.1 Rhodospirillales bacterium | reverse complement strand
TGCAGATGATGTCGTTTTTCGCCATGGAAGGGGATTGGGAGCGGTACGCACGCCTGGAGGAGAAGCTGCCGCTCTATTTCGCGGGTTCGCGTATGTGGCGCGAGCTCGAGCGCGAACTGGGGATCGAGGCCGAAGTGAAATCCGGCGGCGGGTTGATGGTGGCAGAGACCGACGACCAGCTTCGCTTCCTGGAGAAGAAGGTCGCAGGCGAGCGGCGCTTCGGCCTCACCAGCGGGGTGGTCACCGGATCCGAGCTCAAGAACTTGGCACCCTATCTTTCGGACGCGGTGATCGGCGCCGACTTTTGTCCCGACGAGGGCAAGGTCAACCCCTTGATCGCGACGCCGGCGATCGCGCGCGCCGCCGAAGGCGCGGGCGCGGTGTTCCGCCGCGGCACCGCGCTTCTCGGGCTGGCGCGTGAGAAGCAAGGCTTCACCGCGACCACGAGTGACGGGCCCATCCGTTGCCGGCGCGTCGCCAACGCCGCCGGACCCGACATGGGCGCCGTCGCGGCAATGGTGGGGCTCGCGTATGCGAGCGAGCGCCTGGTGCTTCACATGAACGCGACCGAGCCCGCCGCACCCTTCCTGCCGCATCTGGTCCAACACGCGAACGAGCGCCTGACGTTGAAGCAGGCGGCGAACGGCAACCTTCTTGTGGGTGGCGGATGGCCCGCCGTGATCGATCCCGCCACGGGGCAACCCGGCGTCGTCAGGACCTCGGTCGAGGGGAATCTCTGGGTCGCCCAGCACCTGGTGCCCGAGATGGCGCACTTGCGCCTGATCCGCACCTGGGCCGGCGTGATGGCCTTCAGCGACGTGGTAAAACCGATCTACGGCGAGGCGTCCGGGGTGCCGGGCTTCTTCAACGCCCCGGCCTCGGCCGGCTACACGGCCGGCCCGTTCTGCGCCCGCGTGCTCGCCGACGTGATGGGGGGGCGCAACGAAGACGGCGACGCGGTGCGAATCGCGCGCGCGCTCAACGCGGGCTGAGGCGCATTCGCGTCAGCGTTCTTTTGCGTCATGCCCGGGCATGACCGTATGGATGTCCGTGGGTCGAGAGTCCGAGAGGCGGACGCCCCCCTCAGCTCGTCAGCGGCGGCGGGACGATTCCGGAAAGCGCGCCGCCGTAGGACTGGGCGTTCAGCCGCGGCGGCACGCGGAAGCGCCCCATCACATCCTCCAAGCGCTCGCGCTCGGTCACCACTTCGGCGTCCGCACCGCACACCAGCACCGTCGCCGGGCGGCATTGGGCGTTGAAGTTGGCGGACGTGGATTCGGCATAGCACCCGGTATCGAGTAGCGCGACGGTGTCGCCGCGCGTCAGCGCCGGCATTTCGCGCGCATGGCCGAGCACGTCGTGGGTGCAGATCGGCCCGACGATATCGACGGTCTCGGTCGCCGGCGCGCTTGCCTTGTTGGCGGCGACGATGTGGTAGTGGTGCGGAATGCTGATCCACGGAACGTGGTTGCCCGAGAGATCGACGTTGATCCACTTGTGGTTCTTCTTGGGCCAGGTCTTGACCGCGCCGACGCGCCCCACCGCGATGCCGGCCTGGCCTGAGATCGCCCGGCCCGGCTCGATCTTGAGGGTCGGAAGCCCAAGCCCGTGCTTGGCGCACTCGTCGCGGACCGCGTTCGACACCTCGGCGCCGTAGTCCTCGAACGACGACACGGTCTCGTCGTCGACGCCGCCCTTGGCGCCGGTCTTCTCCTTGCGCCCGAAAGTCCAGCCGCCGCCCAAATCGATCGCCGGCGGCGTCCAGCCAGTGTCGTCACGAAGGCGCGCGCACCATTGCACCATCTCGCGCGCCATCTCGGCGAAGTCCTTGGCCTGGTTGTCGAGGCGGCTCAGGTGAAAGTGCAGCTCGACCGGATGCAGATTGTTCATCTGGCTGCGGATACGCTTTACCAGCTCGACCGTCTGCTCGTACGGCATGCCCCACTTCTCGGCCCAGACGATCTCGGCCATGCTGCCGGAGTGCACGCCGCGGCCAAACCGGTCCTCAAGCGCGGGCAACTCGAGCTTGGCGCGGATGCCGACATCGATGTCGCGCCCCAATCGGTTCGCCGTCTCGTGGATCGCGTCCACCTCGTCTATGGCGTCGATGTTGATGCACACCCCATTGGCGACCGCCAGCTCGATCTCGTCAGCCTCCTTGTTGGAGCCGTTGAGGACCAGCGTCTTGGGGTCGGTGCCCGCAAGCAACGCGATGTACATCTCGTTGTGGCCGAAGCAATCGCCGCCGGCGCCCTCCTGGTTCATGATGTGGCGCATGGCAAGGCCGTTGTTGCTCTTGTTCGCGAACAGGATCTTCACGTCCGGGTAGTGGGCCTGAAAGGCATCGCGAAAGCGCCGGTAATTGTGGCGGAACTGGTTCTCGCTGAAGACGTAGAGC
>JASMAE010000337.1 GCA_030754475.1 Rhodospirillales bacterium | reverse complement strand
ACGCTCACCGGGTTCAACACCGTCGAGGCGGCCGCGTAGGGATAGACGTCGACCGCCACGTCCTGCGTTGTGCGGGCGGCGTCGATCCGTGCCAAGGTCTCCTTCGTCAGCCCGAAGTTTTTCGCGCCCTGGACCTTGTGGTGCGAGACCAGAACCCTGACGCCGGCCGCGCGGCCGATGTGAAGCGTCTCGTCCAGGGCCTCGACGATGCGGTCGGCCTCGTCGCGCATGTGGGTGGCGTAGATCGCGCCCGCGGGTGCCAACACCTCGGCGAGCGCGATGACCTCGTCGGTGCTCGCGGCGTTTGCGGGGTCGTAGAAGAGCCCCGTGCTCATCCCCGCCGCGCCGGCCGCCAACGCTTCGCCGACGGCTTCGCGCATGGTTTCGATTTCGGAATCCCGGGCCGTCCGGTCCAACGCGCCCATGGCGCCGACCCGAAGCGTCGTGTGTCCGACCAGCGCAACGACATTGACGGCCGCCGGACGGGCATCGAGCGCGTCCAGGTAGCGGGCGAATGAATCGAAGTGGTACCCGGTCTCGTCGCCGAGCAGATCCAGTGGCGGCGGAAGCGCGCCCTTGGGGCGGAGCGGGGCCAGGCTGACACCGCAGTTGCCGGTCACCACGGTGGTGACGCCCTGGCTGACCTTTGGTGCCATGTCCGGTGCGCTCAGGACGATACGGTCGTCGTGGGTGTGGGTATCGATGAAGCCCGGCGCGACCACGTGACCGCCGGCGTCGATCTCGCGCGCGCCCGATAGCCGCGAGAGATCGCCCACGTCGGCGATTCGATCGCCCGAGATGGCGACGTCGCCGCGACGCCGCGCGGCCCCGGTCCCGTCGACCACGGTCGCGTTCCGGATGACGATGTCGCAGTCGCTCCGCTCTTGCATCGACCCTCCGTCGTTTTGCGCTCCGGGCGCCGGGTGGCCCGGCGAGCCCCTGATAGGCGATCGGATTTCGAGCGATTGTTCGCCCGCTGCGGCTCCGTCCGGATGCGGCGACGAAACCTTGTCCGGATCGGGGTCGGTTGGAATCGCCACCGGCGATCCGCCGACCACGTGAATCTGGTCTATCTTATTGGAATAATGCGGATTGACGCAGTTGATTGAAACCCCGATCCGCGCGAACGAAAGGAACAAACATGTTAAAGTATCACAACCCGGTTACGGTCGCCCAACCCACGGTCAACTACAGCCTGGGCGTCGAGGTCCCCGCGGGCGCGCGTCTTCTGTTCACCGCGGGCCAGATCGCGCGCAATCCCGACGGCACGATCGCAGACGGAATCGCGGCGCAGGTGGAGCGCACACTTCAGAATCTGCTTGAAGTCCTGGACGCGGCGGGCATGGCACCCGAGAACCTGGTCAAGATGACGACCTATCTGACCGACCGCGCCCACGGTTCGGTCTTTCGCGAGGTCCGCGATCGTATGATCGGCGCGTCCGCGCCGACCGAAACCATGATCGTGATCGCCGGCCTCGCGCGGCCCGAGATGCTGATCGAGATCGAAGCGATCGCCGCCGCGCCCTGACCGCACGTCCGGCCCGGGACTCAGCCGGAGTCCCAGTCCGGCGACCAGGCGGGATCGACGAGCCGCCGCCCGCCGGCAAGGCCGGCGATCGCCGCGTGGTCCTGGGCGTCGAGGGCGAAGTCGAAAACGCGTAGGTTTTCTGCGGCGCGCGCGGGATCGGTAGATTGGGGAATGGCGATGACGCCGTCCTGCTCGATCAACCATCGCAGCGTCACCTGGGCCGCCGTCTTGCCGTGCTTTGCCGCGATTCGCCGAAGCGTCGCGTCGCGCGCGGCTGTGCCCTTGGCCAGCGGGCAATAGGCGGTCAG
>JASMAE010000336.1 GCA_030754475.1 Rhodospirillales bacterium | reverse complement strand
GAACCGGCACAACGCGCTGTGGGAGAAGTGGTTCGGTTCACCCCCGGCGTTCCCGGTGGTCCCGACGTACTATTTCCCGTAAGCTCGTTGCGGAAAACGAACCGCCGCCTGGCGCCGTCGGCGCCGGGCGGCTTTTTCGTGCCCGGGTCGCCGTGAACGGCCCGGGCGCGCGCGTTATCGGTGGGCCATGACGAAGCTTCGGGGAAAGGTGGCGCTGGTCACCGGCGGATCGCGGGGAATCGGCGCCGCCATCGTCCGCGCGCTCGCCCAGGCCGAGGCCGATGTCGTCGTCCACTACGGCCGTAACCGCGACCGCGCCGAGGCCGTCGTCCAAGACGCAGGGCCTGAGCGTTGCCTGCTCGTTTCCGCCGCGCTCGAGGATCCGTCGGCCCCGCGGGCGCTTTGGAACGAGGCCGCCGCCTGGCGGGGGCATCTCGACGTGTTGATCAACAACGCCGGGATCTTCGAGCCGGTCGGCATCGAGGACGACGCCGAGACCTGGCGCCAAGCCTGGCAACGCACCTTGCAGATCAACCTGTTGGCGGCGGCCGAGTTGTGCCGGGCGGCCGTCACCCACTTCCGAGGCCGGGGCGGCGGCATCATCATCAACATCGCGAGTCGCGCGGCCTTTCGCGGGGATACGCCCGACTACTTGCACTACGCCGCGTCCAAGGCCGGCCTCGTTGCGTTGACGCGCAGCATCGCCCGCGGGTTCGCCGCCGAAGGCGTGCTCGCCTACGTAATCGCGCCCGGTTTCGTCCGCACCGAGATGGTGGACGACTTCGTCGCCCGCGAGGGCGTTGACGCGGTGCTCGGCGAGATTCCGCTGGGCGAGATCGCGGCGCCCGAGGACGTGGCGAACGTCGCGGCGTTCCTCGCCACCGGACGCGCACGCCACGCCACCGGCGCGACCCTCGACATCAACGGCGCGTCCTACGTTCGCTGAACCGGCGTCCCCAAACCGGAACGTTGTCGCCCGCAATCGCGCAGGCGCGAGCGGATCAATCGGATCGCTGGAGCCGTCGCTCGCGGTAGGCGATGTAGCACGCCGAGGCGAAGATCATGGTGCCGCCCATCCAAGTCCAGACGTCCGGCACCTCGGCGAAGAACGCGTAACCGAGGATCGCCGAAAAGATCAACATGGTGTAGCTGACCGGAAGGATGGCCGTCACTTCGGCCTCCTTGAAGGCCTGCGCCTGGCACAAGTGGTTGAGGCTGCCGCACAGCCCGGCGAGCGCCAGCCAGCCGAGGTGCGCCGGGCTCGGCGCCTGCCAAACCGGAATGGCGACGACGCCGGTGATCACTATCGAGACCAGGGCGGTGTATGCGGTGATCGTCACCGGAGATTCGGTGCGCGCCAGCACCTTGAGCAGGATCGTGATGAGGGCGAATGTCACCGACGCGCCCAGGATGATCAGCGCGCCCACGTCGAAGTCGGCGATTCCCGGCCGCACGATGACCAGCGTCCCCGCAAACCCGAAGAGCAGCGCCGAGATGCGCCGTGCGCGCAATACCTCGCCGAGCGCGAACACCGCCATCACGGTGATGAACAGCGGCGAGGTGAACACCAGCGCCGCGACCTTGGCGATCGGCGTGAGCGTGATGCCCGTAACCAGAAGGATCATCGAAAGCGCGTGGATGGCCGCGCGGACGCAGTGAAGCGGCAGCCGCCGGGTCCGGAACGGGGCCCAGCCGCGGCGCACGAAGAACGGCGCCAGCACCAGAAAGCCGAACAAGAAGCGGAAAAAGGTGATCTCGAACGGGTGCATATCGCCGGCGATGTGGCGGACACAGGCGTTCACCGCCGAGCCCAGGAACGCCCCGATCGTGACCAGCACCATCGCTCTCGGCGTACTCGGCCGCGCGAGGGCCGCGAACGGGCCGAGACCGAAGGCCGTCGTCATGGGCCCGTTCCTTGCTTCGCCATCTGAAGTCCCGACTCCTGCTTCGGCATATGAAGCCCCGACCTCGCGATTCAAAGGGCGGCTCGGCGCCAATCTAGCGGAATTCTGGGCGCGCACGCATCCACGGGGGCGGTCGCCCGCGATTTGCGTCGCGTCCGCCTTCGTGCGAAACAGCGAAGCGAGAGGCCAGCGCGTGAATCCGGACATGCGACAGGCACGGTCACAGGCACGGTCACAGGCACAGTCCTTGGCGCCCCCTTCGGGCGCCGCCGACGAGAAGCGTCTCTTCAAGGCGATGGTGCTGACCGGCATCTTCATGATCGCCGAGGCGGCGGGCGGGCTCTATGCCGGCTCCCTCGCGCTGGTCGCCGACGCCGGTCACATGCTCGCCGACTGCGCGGCGCTCGCGCTCGCCTGGATGGCCTTTCGCATCGCCCGAAGGCCGCGCGATGTGCGCCGCAGCTACGGCTATCATCGGGTCCAGGTGCTCGCGGCGCTCGTGAACGGGGCCCTGCTGATCGCCATCGTCGGCTGGATCCCGTTCGAGGCGGTCCGCCGCCTGTTCGCTCCCGTCGAGGTCCTGGGCGGAGCGATGCTGGCGATCGCAATCGTCGGCCTCGCGGTCAACGGCGTGGTGTTGGCGATCCTGCGCCACGGCGATCACGACAACCTCAACATCCAAGGCGCGTTGCTGCACGTGATCGGCGACGTGCTCGGCTCCGTCGCCGCGATCGTGGCGGCGGTGGTCATCCTGTGGACGGGGTGGATGCCGGTCGATCCGCTGCTGTCCGTCGTCGTCGCACTTCTCATTCTCAGGAGCGCCTGGGCGCTGCTCGCAAAGGCCGTCCACGTGTTGCTCGAAGGAACGCCCGAACGGATCGACCTCGGAAAGCTTGGCGCGGATTTGGCGAGCGCCGTGCCCACGATCGCCGACGTCCATCACGTCCACGCCTGGTCGCTGACCCACGAACGGCCCCTCATCACCTTGCACGCGACCGTGCCCGAGGCGTCGGAACACACCCGCGCCCTTGCCCAGATCAAGGCGTTCCTTTCCGAAACCTACGGAATTTCACACTCGACGGTTCAAATCGAAACGGAACGCTGCACCGACGATTAGCGGCTTCGCGGGCCGGATTTGCGCTTGGCGAAAACGCGCTCGATGCCGCGAATTCGTTTCGGGTCCGCAACCGAGGCACGTATTCAGCCTGTTTGTCGCGGGAAATCGTTCCGAAAACCCCTGTGCCCAAGGCGTCGAGGGATTTCGGAAACCGTTTCTCGCCTTCGGCTTTGCCGGGTGCCGGCGGCAACTACGCGCGCAGGCGCCAACACCGCGCCAAGGTTCCGCAAAGGGCACGCCGAAGCCGTCACGGCCCATTGCATCCACGTTCGTAGTTGGTGGATACGTTGGCAAATCAATGTGTTCCGTGGTAGATATGGCAAGTCACCTCAGAAGTTCCACAAGATATGGGGTGATCGTGGTTCCTGAGGCGCCGAAACAGGCGCTGGGCGAAGGGGCGGCGAATGGAGCAAGAACGGCTACCCCCGAAACGGTCCTACACGATCCCCTGTGCGAGCCGGTTTCGCGATGCGTTCCAGGCACTTGCGAGGCGCCGGGGCGTCAACGTCGCGGACCTGACGCGCTCGGTCTTGCTGCTGGTACCCCGCGCCGTCATCGAGGCCTTCCCCGATCCCGGCGGGCCGATGGTGGACGACCGCGAGACGGTGATCGTGCGCTCAGGCGCGGCCAAGGGACGCCCGTGGCGCCGCAAGCCCCGGATTCAGGTACGCCTCGGCCCGGGTTATCCGGTATTGCTGGTGCGAAGGGCCATGGCCCTGGCGCTGGTCCTTTCCGAGGGCGCGGCCCGCATTCGCGTCGAGGACGGCTCGACCGGCCCCGACGCGGACCAGGCGGACGATGCGGTTGGCGCGCGCACTCGCCCGCCGGATGGCGAGATCGCGGAAGAGATCGGGCGCCTCCGCGCCATGGTCTCGGCGCTCTCGTTCGATCCCTTGCCCGAGGGCGTGCGGACCCGCGCGGACGCCCTTCACGTGCTCGGGTTCGCACCGCAAAGCGCGCCCGGCGCGGAAGAGGTGCGCGCGCACTTCCGCCTTCTCGCCACCGTCCACCACCCGGACGGCCGCTACGGCTCTCATGAGCGCATGAGCCAGCTCAACGCGGCGATGGGACTGCTACGCGCCCGTGCCGCCTAGAGCGGTTCGCGTTTTATTTGGAACCGCATCGCGGTGCCAATCAAACCCCTATATCCGCTCGATCTCTATAGTGGAGACCAGATTCACGCGCCCGCTGGATCGCCACAGGCGATTCCCACCGGCCGCGATCTGGTCTTGTGCTCAGCCCGCCATCTCCAGGCGCACGACCACCAGCGCCCCGACCCAGGCGGCGTTGACCAGGCAGCCGACCGCGTAGACGTAGAGCCCGCGGCGGATGTCGCGGACGGTCGCCGTGGCGCGCCCGTCGCCGATCCACGGATCGGGCTCGGATTGCCCCCCATGGCTGCGCGGACCGGCAAGCGCAATGCCGAGGGCACCGGCCATCGCGCCCTCGGTCCACCCGGCGTTGGGCGAGCGATGCTTGCCGGCGTCGCGAAGCATCACACCCAGCGCCGCGCCGGGCCATGCCGTAGGCGTGAACACGGCGGCGATCACGAGAAACAGACCGGCGAGCCGCGCCGGGATCAGATTGAGGATGTCGTCGGTGCGCGCGGCGACGAATCCGAAGGCCCGGTGCCTCGGCGTCCGGTAGCCGATGACGCTGTCCATGGTGTTGACGGCCTTGTAGACGAGCAGGCCCGGAAAGCCGAACAACACGTACCAGAAGACCGGCGCGACCACCCCGTCGCAGAAGTTCTCGGCGCAGGATTCGAGGGCCGCGCGCGCGACGCCGTGGCCGTCGAGCGCGCCGGTGTCGCGGCCGACGATGTGAGCGACGGCGGCGCGCCCGGCTTCGAGCCCCGGGCCGTCCAGGGCCGTGCCGACGGCGCGCACCCGCGCATAAAGCCCCCGCTGGGCCACGAGGGAGACGAGCAGCAAAAGCTCGGCCAGCGCTCCCCAGGGATGGACCCTACTCAGCCAAGCGACTGCTGAGCCGACGCCGAAGCACGCGGCCGCGACGACCATGACGACGATGCCGCCGCGGATGGCGCGATCCATCTCGGTCCGCGCCTCGCGGTTCAGCTTGCGGTCCATGTACTCGACCGCGCCGCCGATGAGGCGCACGGGATGGGGCACGAACCTGAAAAGGAAGCGGGCTTCCCCCACCAGCGCTTCGAACACGAGCGCGGCCAAGAGCAGGATCAGGGGATCGAAGCCTGTCGGCCCGCCGGCAAGGCCGATGGTGAACATGGGCCGAGAATGGTTGTGGTGCGGGCCGCCGTCAATGTCGCACCATCGGTTACCTCGACCGAAAGCGCATGTAATCATTCCCGCCCGAGGCAGAGGTTATGACCGGGTTGGGGGAAAACGCGTCATGGGAGACGCCGTTCAACAGCAAGTCCGGGGAATTTTCGCCCAGCTGGAGATCGTCTTCGAGCGCGTTCGCAGCGGCGATCTGCTGTCTCTGTATGCGCCTGAAGAATGGCTCAACCTCGCGGTCACGGCCGCGGGTTTCGCCCTGGCCGGCGCGCTGGTCGGAATGGTTTTCGGACGCAGTCGTCGCGCGGGCGCGCGCGCCGATGGGGCGCAGCCGAAAAGTAAGAGTGAGACGCCGCCGAGCGACGAGGACCCGGCGACGCGCGCGCACGAGAAGTACCGGACTTTGCTTGCCGGAAAGCGGATTCCCGCAGCCGACATCGAGGTCCGATGGGTGGAGTTCCAGCACACCTTCGACGCAGCCCGGGACCGGTTGCAGGCGCTGGGAATCGACGAAACGGCGGCGGCCGCGCTGTTCGTCCAAGCCCGCGACGCGCTTCAGGACGGCGAGTACCGCCGCGTCGTCAACCTCGTATGCCTAGCCGCGGACAAATGCGCCGAGGAAAGCGGCGACCGAAGGACGGCGGCCGAGAGGTGCGCGCGCACGGCGATCGTCGCCCGGGCGCTGGCCGGCGAGCTTGAGATGGCCCAGTTCGAGTACGCCGCCGCGGCCGAGCTTTTCGGCCAAGCCGCGGCCGGCGCACCCGAAGGTGACGAGGATTTTTTGGCCGCCCAATTGGAGAAACAGGGAACGGCGGCTTATCTCGCGGGCGATCACAAAACGGCGCTCGCCGCTTTCCAACGCGCGCTTGCGCTCCTCGAAGGCAAGCTCGGCCCCGACCATGCCGATGTCGCGGCGGCGCTGAACAATCTCGCCCTCGCGCATTACGCCAAGGGCGATCTCGACGCGGCCGAGCCGCTCTACGGTCGCGCGCTCAAGATCGACGAGGCGGCGTTGGGCGCCGATCATCCCGGAACCGCCACCGATCTTGGAAACCTCGCCCTGCTTCACCAAAAGCGTCAAGACCACGCCAAGGCCGAACCGATGTTCCGGCGCGCCCTCGAGATTGTCGAGAGCGCGTACGATTCCCGGCATCCGAGTGTCGTCAAGGCGATGCTGAACTATTCGGTGTTGCTGCGTGAAATGTGCCGCGACGCCGAGGCCGACGACCTCGAAAGGCGGGCGAACGGCCGGTCCCAGGCCACGGAGACCGCGCAATAGCCCGCTTCGGCGCGCGTCTCCGCAAGGCCGGCCCCCTTCGCGCCCGTCGGTTGCTGACAGGCGGCCCTCATTGCGCCTATAGTCGGCCCAGTGCCGTCGCCCGGAGGCCATGACCAGGCGACGAACGAGCGCCATCGGCCGGGTCGCGCGCGCCGCGACCGAGGTGGCGCGCCGTCCTATGACGCACGGAGGCAATGACCACGCGCCATGACAGGAAACAACGCCGTAATGCTGTGCGGCCACGGCAGCCGCGATGTCGAGGCCGTCGAAGAGTTCCTCGCGTTCAGCCAACTCCTCGGCGAGCGCCTTTCCGATTACGATGTCGATAGCGGGTTCCTCGAGTTCGCCCGTCCGGTAATCCGCGACGGGCTGGAGGCGTTGAAGGGTCGCGGCGCCGAGCGGATTATCTGTCTTCCGGGCATGCTTTTCGCCGCCGGCCACGTCAAGAACGACGTTCCGTCCGAGGTGAACGCGTTCGCCGCGCGCAACCCCGAGCTTGAGGTATTGATGGGGCGCGATCTCGGGATCGACGCGAAGCTGCTTCGCGCGTCCGAAGCCCGGATCGAATCCGCCGAGCGCGCGTGCGCCGAAGTCGTTGCGCGCGCCGATACCCTGCTCCTCGTCGTCGGGCGGGGCACCAACGACTCCGACGCCAATTCCAACGTCTCCAAGGTCGCGCGCATGCTGTGGGAGGGGATGGGGTTCGGCTGGGCCGAGGTCGCCTACAGCGGGGTCGCTTATCCGCTCGTGGACGCCGCCTTGAACCGGGCCGCGCGGCTTGGATTCGCGCGCATCATCGTTTTTCCCTACTTCTTGTTCACGGGCGTTCTGGTGAAGCGCATCTATGCCTGGGCCGACGAGGCGGCGGAACGCAATCCGGGAATCGAGATCGTCAATGCGCCCTATCTGAACGACCATCCTTTCGTGCTGGATTGTTTCGTCGATCGCGTCCAGGGCGCACTCGCCGGCGATGACCACATGAACTGCAGTCTGTGCAAGTACCGCGAGCAGATCATCGGCTATGAGGACGCGCTGGGTTCGCCGCAGGCCGGCCACCACCATCACGTGCGCGGGGTCGGAACCGACGATGATCATCACCATCCGCACGACCACGATCACGCCCACCGAGGCCATCCAGGCGACAATCACGGCGGCGCGGCCGACGGCGAGCCGTCCGCCTAAGGAGAGCGCGTGCCGTGAGCGGGTATCTTCGCGATCCCGAGGCGATCACTCGTCTCTCCTTCGAGCGCGTCCGCGCGGAAGCCGAATTGGACGGTCTTCCCGCGGAGATGGCGTCCGTGGCCGTGCGCATGATCCACGCCTGCGGGATGACCGACGTGATCGCCCAGCTTGCCCACTCCGCGGGCGCCGCGTCCGCGGGCCGCCGGGCGCTCAAGCGCGGGGCTGCGGTGATCTGCGATGGCGAAATGACCAGGGCCGGCATCAATATCTCATGTCTTCCGGCCCGGAACAGGGTGATTTGTACGATCGCGGCGCCGGGGCTCCGGCGCCTGGCGCGCGCGGCCGCAACCACGCGATCGGCCGCCGCGGTGGATTTGTGGCAACCTGACCTCGACGGCGCGGTGGTAGCGATTGGCGCCGCGCCGACGGCGTTGTTCCGGCTCTTGGAGCTCCTCGACGAAGGCGCGCCGGCGCCGGCGCTTGTCGTCGCGATGCCGGTGGGGTTCGTCGGCGCCGCCGAATCCAAGGACGCCCTGATCGCGTGCGGGGGCGCGCCGCCCTACATCGCGGTTCGCGGTCGTCGCGGCGGAAGCGCGCTCGCGGCCGCCGTCGTTAACGCGCTCGCTGCCGGAGACCGGACGTGACGCCCTGGCTCGCGGTGGTCGGGATCGGCGAGGACGGTCTCTCGGGACTCGGCCTTCGCGCCCGCCGTTTCATCGAAGGCGCCGAGATTCTCGTCGGCGGCGTGCGTCACCTCGCCAAGATTCCCCCCTGTGGGGCCGAGCGCGTGGCCTGGGAGGCGCCGCTCAGCGCGACCATCGCTCGCCTCCAGCGTTTGCGCGGCCGCCGGGTGACGGTTCTCGCCTCGGGCGATCCCATGCATTTCGGCGTCGGGTCCGCGTTGGCCCGGCACTTCGACGCCCGCGAGATGACCGTGGTGCCGGCGCCCGGCGCCTTCAGCCTGGCGGCGGCGCGCATGGGCTGGTCGCTCGCGGATACAGAGCTCGTGACCGTTCACGGCCGACCGATCGAGGACGTTCTCTTGCGCCTGTGCCCGGGCGCGAAGCTCTTGATTCTCAGCCGCGACGGCGAGACCCCGTCACGGTTGGCCGAGGTTCTCGGCCGGCACGGTTACGGCGAAAGCGAGATGACTGTGCTCGAGCGCATGGCGGGCGCGGACGAGGTGCGCGTCGACGATCGCGCCGAGGGCTTTCGCGGACGTCGCTTCGCCGATCTCAATACGGTCGCGCTCGAGGCGCGCGCGAACGTCCATGCGCGCCCGCTGTCGCGGGTTCCCGGACTGCCCGAAGATGCCTTCGAGCACGACGGCCAGATCACCAAGCGCGAGGTGCGCGCGGTCACCCTCGCCGCGCTCGCGCCCCTGCCGGGCGAGGTGCTCTGGGACGTGGGCGCAGGCAGCGGCGCCGTCGCCATCGAATGGATGCGCGCCCAGCCCCGAACCACGGCCTTCGCTCTCGAGAGGAACGCCGATCGCTGTGCTGCCATCGCCCGCAACGCGGCCCAACTCGGGGTCCCCGGGCTCGTGGTCGTCGCAGGCGAGGCGCCGGCCGCGTTCACCGAGATCGCGACCCAACCGCAGGCCGTGTTCGTCGGCGGCGGCGCCTCGAACGCGGGACTGATCGAGGCCTGCTGGGAGGCGCTCACCGGGGGCGGGCGGCTCGTCGCCAACGCCGTCACCCTCGAGGCCGAGCAGGCCGTCTTCGCCTTTCACGCCCGCCACGGCGGACGCCTCGTCCGACTCGGCGTCTCACGGGCCGAGCCGCTGGGCGGCTACACGGCTTGGCGGGCGGCCGTGCCCGTAACCCAGTACGCGGTACGAAAGGGATGAGCGGGGTGTTCTACGGTATTGGCGTCGGGCCCGGCGATCCCGAGCTGATCACGCTGAAGGCGGTTCGAATCATGGCGGGTGCGCCCGTGATCGCCTATTCCGCGACCGAAGAGGGCGAGAGCATGGTGCGTGCGATCGCCGCCCCCCATTTGCCGGATGGGCGCATCGAGATCGCCGTCAGAACGCCCATTGGCCGGGGGCCTGCGGCGGCCGAGGCGGTCTACGACGGCTACGCGGCCGAGATCGCCCGCCATCTCGACGCGGGCCGCGACGTGGCCTTTCTTTGCCAGGGCGATCCGTTCGTCTACGGCTCGTTCGCCTATCTCCACGAGCGCCTCGCCGCGAGGCACACGACGCGCGTGGTGCCCGGGGTGTCGTCGCTCGGCGCGGTGGCCGCGGCGGCCGGCGTTCCCCTGGTGCGGGGATGCGAGGTGCTGAGCGTGGTGCCGGCGCCGCTCGCCGAAGCGGAGCTCGAAACCCGCCTCGGGGCCGGCGACGCCGTGGCCGTGGTCAAGGTGGGACGGCACCTGGCGAAGGTGCGGCGCGTGATCCAGCGCCTCGGCCTCATGGGCCGGGCCGTGTACGTTGAGCGGGCCACCATGGAAAACCAACGGGTCCTTGCGCTGGCCCGCGTGAGAAGGGCGAGCGCACCTTACTTCTCGATGATCGTCGTGCCGGGAAACGGGAGCCGGTCGGAATGAGAGGGGCCGAAGCGATTCCGTCCGGGGCGGCCGTCGTCGTGCTTAGCGGCGGCGCGCTCGCGCTCTCACGCGCCATCGTCGGCGCGCTGCCCGAAGCAAGACTTCACGGGCTCCGGCGCCGGGTGGATGCGTCCGACGTGGCGTTCGACGACGCCGGTGCGCATCTTCAGGCCTTGTTCCGCGCAGGGACTCCCATCGTCGGGGTCTGCGCGGCGGGCATTCTGATTCGCGCGCTGGCGCCCGTGCTCGACGACAAGGGCGCGGAGCCGCCGGTGGTGGCGGTGGCCGATGACGGAAGCGTCGCCGTGCCGGTCTTGGGGGCGCATGCCGGCGCCAACCGGATCGCCCGCGCGATCAGTGCGGTCAGTGGCGGCATCGCCGCCGTCACCTCGGCGACCGACAGCCGCTTCGGCTTCGCCCTCGACGAGGCGCCTCCGGGCTGGCGTATCGCCAATCCGGAGGCCATCAAGGGGGTCGCCGCGGATCTGTTGGCGGGCGCATCCGTCGGGCTTCGCATCGAGGCCGGCGACGGCGCCTGGCTTCGCGGCGCGGACGCTCCGTTCGCTGCGCGCGGCGCGCGCAACGTCGTGGTCACGGAACGTGCCGTCGCGGGCGACGACCGCACGCTGGTGATGCACCCGCCCGTGCTCGCGCTCGGTCTCGGGTGCGAGCGCGGCGCGGCGCCCGAAGAAGCGGTGGCGCTCGCGACCGAGACTTTGGCCGCGCGGGGGCTTGCCGGGGGCGCACTCGCGTGCGTCGCGTCGATCGATCTGAAGGAGGACGAGGACGCGGTTCACGCGACCGCCGCGGCGTTCGGTGTGCCGGTGCGTTTTTTCTCTGCCGCCCAGCTTGAGGCGCTGACGCCGCGCCTCGCCAACCCGTCAGAGGCGGTCTTCCGGGCAGTGAGCTGTCACGGCGTCGCAGAAGGGGCCGCTCTCGCGGTCTGCGGTCCGGCCGGCCGCCTGGTTGTCGAGAAGATCCGGTCCAAGCGTGTGACGTTCGCGCTCGCACGCGCCGAGAACGACATCGACGTGGAGGCGGCGGGGCGTGCCCGCGGCCGGCTGGCCGTCGTCGGATTGGGGCCGGGCGACGCCGCATGCAGGACGCCTGAGGCCACGCGGGCGCTCGCAGAGGCCGACGACGTGGTGGGCTACGGGCGCTATCTCGACCTCGCGGCGGATGCGATCGTGGGGAAGGCGAGGCACGAGAGTCCGATCGGCGCCGAGACGGAACGGGTGCGAACAGCGCTCGGGATTGCTGCCCGGGGGCGCGCCGTGGCCCTGGTAAGCTCGGGCGATCCCGGCATCTACGCGCTTGCGACCCTCGTTTTCGAGGAGATCGAGCGCGCCCGCAAACCGGAATGGCACCGCCTCGCCGTGACCGTCGTTCCCGGCGTATCCGCCCTGCAAGCGGCCGCCGCGCGCGCCGGCGCGCCGTTGGGGCACGACTTCTGCGCCATCTCGCTTTCGGATCTGTTGACGCCCTGGGTGGAGATCGAGCGACGGCTGAGGGCCGCGGCGGTAGGGGACTTCGTCGTGGTCCTTTTCAACCCCGCGTCGAAGGTGCGAAAGCGTCCGTTGCTGGCAGCGCGCGACATCCTTCTCGGACGCCGCCCGCCCGAGACCCCGGTGGTGCTTGCCCGAAACCTCGGCCGCGCCGGCGAGGACGTTCGCATCGTCGCGCTCGACTCGCTTTGGCCGGACACCGTCGACATGACCACCACAGTCATCGTCGGAAGCGCGCAAACGCGCACCATCACGCAAGCCCGCGCGACGCGGATCTACACGCCGCGCGGCTATGCCTCGAAGGTGCGTCCGTGACCGTGCACTTCATCGGCGCCGGCCCCGGCGCGGCCGATCTGATCACGGTTCGCGGGCAGGCCCTGATCCGTGGCGCGCCGGTGGTGCTCTATGCCGGATCGCTGGTGCCGACCGACGTGATCGCAGAAGCGCGCGAAGATGCACGGGTCATCGACACCGCGCCCCTGACCCTCGATGCGATCATCACCGAGATGCGCGAGGCTCACGAGCGTGGCCTCGACGTCGCGCGCGTGCACTCGGGCGATCCGTCTCTCTACGGCACCATCGGCGAACAGATGCGCCGCCTCGACGCGCTCGCCATCCCTTACGATGTGACCCCCGGCGTGCCGTCCTTCGCGGCCGCGGCGGCCGCGCTGAAGCGCGAGCTTACGCTTCCGGAAGTGGCGCAGACCGTGATCCTGACGCGCACCAGCGCCCGCAGCTCGCCGATGCCCGAGACCGAGGCGCTGGCGAGGCTCGCCGAAACCCGCGCGACGCTCGCGATCCATCTCTCGATCGCCAACCTGGCTGGCGTCGTTCGTGAGCTGACGCCGGTCCTGGGCGCCGACTGCCCGGCGGTCGTGGTCTTTCGCGCGAGCTGGCCGGACGAGGTCCTGATCCGCGGCACGCTGGGCGACATCCGTGGGCGCGTGAAGGCCGCCGGCATCACCCGGACGGCGATGATCATTGTCGGGCGCGCGCTGGGCGAGGGAGCTTTCGCCGAAAGCGCGCTCTACTCGCCGGCCCACCGCCACACCTTCCGTCGCGGCTAAAGCCGCTCGCGCAACCAGGCGACAAGGACAGTTCGCGTGTAAACGTTCGCATCAACTCCGAGACGGGACCGGCGGGTAAAGATAAAAAAACTCGCACATTGCCAACGCTAATACTGTTGGCTGGAGTGGCCTTTCGTGAAACTGATCTGAAAAGTACAAATTGCGAGAGGGGGAACCATCAAGCATGCAAGCGGGAAGGCTTCTTCAGGAGAAGAGGCCCTCAATGCGATTAAGCTCGTCGGCAGCGATGTCGCATACCTGCTCAAAATGAGAAGCAAAGGTCCCGTGCTGATGTAGGGCGTCTTGGGCCAACTTGGCAGCGCCGCTACCGCCGGTATGCCCTTTCACCTTCGTACGGACTAGCTGCACCGTTCGCAGGCCTTTCAACATTTGTGCACCACCGGACTTGGAGTGACCGGCTTGGAGCTTTTCAAGGAGCACCAGACTTTTGTCGTCTTTTTCGAACATGAGCTTTGCCTCTTTAAGCTTTGCACGAATGGCTTTGACATCGAAGCCTTCGATGATCAACTTGGAGAGGTCCATGAAGGCCTCGGCCCATTCGTCACGGCTGGCCGTGCGGGGCGTGCTCACGCGTTCCAAAAGAGTCCTTTCACGCAATTTCCACCAGGGGACATTTTCATCAGCCCAACGTCGGGCGATAGACAGGACATCTTGTAGTGGATCGGTATGGAGCGAGAATCCACCCTTAAAGTCGTTGACCAAAGCGCGTTCGGAAATTCCCGCCTTGGGCGCTTCGTTATGGCTTGCCCAATGTAGTTGTTCCGAATGCGGCAGGTCGCGGAGGTCGCAGATGTAAGCTTGAATTTGGCCTGCCTCGTTAACGTCATACCCACGGAGTGACCACGCAGCACGGCAATGGATGTCCCGCGGGCCGATGGTGTATTTGTCGCAATCTCCCTTATATTTCAAAAGCACTTCGGGTCGAAAGAACGCAGGTGAGAGTTCATGTGGTAGCGAGTTCTCTTTCGCCTCGAAATAGTTGGTTGTAGCCACAGGATCCGTTGATATCTTCGTGACGCGGTTGTTGCGCCAGTCACGCGCGATGAATTCGACGTACTGCTTTGCCCGTGGCCCAGACCATTCGTCCATCATTGACGAGAAAATTTCCCGTTGGGAACGTACGGGTAAAATGATTTGAATGCCGCGGGTTTAGGCCGCGTGGCCAGCGGCGATCTTCTGACGGTAAAAGAAGTCGTCGCTCTCGGTGAAGAGGTCCTCGGGTCCGTCAGGCCAGCCGGAGAAACTCCCGCGTCGCAACAAGGTGAAGTCGAACATGCGCATGAGTGAGGAGTCTGACGCCGCCAGATATTGCTCCAGGGGTCCACGCTTGAACGACACAAGAGTAACGCCGCGCTCGTCCTCCTTCGTAGTGATCGAGACGACGTGGTCGATGTCCCCGTGCTCATCGAACCGACAGTAGGCGCGCTGCTCGGAACGCCAATGGATGCCTGTCAGGTGCGCATACTCTTGAAGGATTTCGAGGTACGTCCTGTCATCACCTGCCCACCCTTCAAAGGTTCTCCCGAATACAAGCTGCTGGGCGTCATCGAGCGTCTCGGAACCCGAGGTGCGCATGCTTCGCTCGATCCAGATGCCTTGGCGACCGCCTCCCGACACGTAGCTTGCAATGGTGGTGTAGGGGCTACAGCTCCAGTCAAGCAGGTCGTTTTGGTCGATGGGGGAGAGCTTATCATTGGGAACGACAGCGGCGTGAACGAAGGTGTACTCCCCCGACGCATAGACGATCACCTCGTCCTGAACGGCGTTTTCCCGTAACAAGGACAAATGCCCGCCAGCTTCAATCCAAGTGGCGTACGCAGTGGCATCGTCTGGCGTCTCATCGGCGCGGGCTATACGGTCAATCAGCTTCTTATGTGCAAAGCTCGGCAAAGGCTCGCCCTCCGGAAGTTTGTGACATGGTCGTGACCAGACTCTCGGTTTGCGAGTTCAAACCTTAGAGCCGCTCGCGCAACCAGGCGAGGGCCGCGTCCACGCCTGCGACGGCCTCGCGGTTTCGCATCGGCGGCCGGCGCACCGCCACGACGGGGATGTCGCGGGCGCGCGCCGCTTCGATCTTCGACGCCGTCGCCTCTCCGCCGCTTTCCTTGGTCACCAGCACGTCGATCCGATGCGCTTCCATGAGGCGGCGCTCCGATCCAAGGGAATGGGGGGGCCGCGCGACAACCACTTCGTAATCGATCAGCGGAAGCGGTTCTGCCGGCGCCGCCAGAAGGCGGACCAGGAACCGGACGCCTTCGAGGCGGGCGAAAGCCTCGAGTCCGCGCCGGCCCACGGTGAGGAAGGGGCGCCGTCCCAGCCCTTCGAGGGCGCCGGCCGCGTCGTCCATGGAATCGACCGCGATCCACCGGGTACCCGGCGGAATGTTCCACGCCGGCCGGTCGATGCGCAACAGCGCCACGCCCTCGCCCGCGCAAGCCTCGGCCGCGTGGGCCGAGATCGTGGTGGCGAAGGGGTGGGTGGCGTCGATCACGAACGCGATTTGCTGGTTGGCCAAGTAGCGCTTGAGCCCCGCGGCCCCGCCGAAGCCCCCCGTCCGCACCCGACCGGGAAGCAGCGTCGCCAGCTCGAGGCGGCCGGCGAGCGAGGTGATCGCTTCGATATCTGCGAATTCGGTGCCGGCGAGGCGGCGCGCGAGTTCGGCCCCTTCGTGGGTGCCGCCGAGGACCAGGACGCGGCGCGTTTCCAACGAGAGCATTCCCCGATTAAGCGGAACCAGCCCGCACCTCCGCCCGGCCGCCGCAAGCGCACCATTCCGTGGGCGGCGGGCCGGGCTGGTGCGATTCCACGTGAGTGGATACCGATCTACGGCCCGGCGCGACCGATCACGGCGCTCTTGCGGTCGACGACGACGACGTCGACGGCGGTGCCGCCCGCGAGCGTCGCGAGTGCGACCTCGCGTGCGCGCGCAGCGATCAGCTCGGCCAGCGGCAGCTTCGCCGCCCGTGCCGCGTCGAAGACCTGGGCCGCGGTGTTCGCCCGCCGCGCTTCGTCGACGACCGCGCGCGCGGCGCCGAGCGACGCCAAGGCGTCGGCGAGCCCGGCCATGTCGACGCCGGACGCCGACGAATGCAGATCGAGCGCGCCTTGCGAAAGCTTGCAGATCTTGGCGAAACCACCCGCGATGGTCAGGCGCGGCAGCGGATTGCGGCGCAGGTACTTGAGCAATCCGCCGGCGAAATCGCCCATGTCGATGGTCGCTTCCTCGGCGAGGCCGTGCAGCGCGCGCACCGCCGCTTCGGATGTCCGTCCCGTGGCCGCGGCGACGTGGTGGATGCCCGAGGCCCGCGCCACATCGACGGCGCTTCGGATGCTGTGGATCCACGACGAGCACGAGTACGGGATGACGATACCCGTGGTTCCCAGTATCGAGACGCCGCCGACGATCCCGAGCCGGGGGTTGGACGTCTTCGCGGCCAGCACCTCGCCGCCGGGAATGGAAAGCGTGACGCACACGTCCGCGGTGCCGCCCAGTGCGTGCGCGCGTTCGCGGACCGCATCGGCGATCATGGCCCTGGGCGCGGGGTTGATGGCGGGCTCGCCCACCGCCACCGGCAAGCCGGGGCGGGTGACGGTGCCGACGCCGGGGCCGGCGCGAAAGATAATCCCGGTTCCCTTCGCGGCGCGTGCGATCGTGGCGATGACTTCGGCGCCGTGGGTCACGTCCGGATCGTCGCCCGCGTCCTTGAGGACGCCAGCCAACGCCTCACCGTTGCGAAACGCGACGCGCGAAAGGGGAAAGCTCGGCTGCTCGCCTTTGGGGAGGCTTATGGTCACGGGGTCAGGAAAGCGCCCGGTGTGCAGCGCCTCGTACGCCGCGCGTATGGCGGCGGTGGCGCAAGCACCCGTCGTCCAACCCCGGCGCAAAGGGCCTTTCCGGCGTCCGCGGCTCATGGCCCGCATCATATCCATGCGCGGGCGCCGACACCAACGCGCGTGCTCGCCGCGCTCACCGGCCACGTGATCCACCTCCGCGGCGACCACGGGGGCGCGGGGAGTCCTTGATGGCCGCGCCAGCGTGCTATATGGCCAACAGACGGGACGGAAACGCCGTAGGCAGCCATGAAAATCCCGCCGAGCCGGATCGCCCTCACCATCGCCGCCGCGGCGCTCGCCATCGCCGTCGGGGTTTTCGTGCGCGGCTTCATCGGGCCGTCCGAAGGGGTGTCACCGACATCCGAGCCCGCGACGCCGGCCGGCGTGATAGGCGGGCCGTTCACGCTCGTCGATCACGACGGCCGGACCGTGACCGACGTCGACTTCCGCGACCGGCACTTGCTCGTCTTCTTCGGCTACACCTATTGTCCCGATGTGTGTCCGACGACGTTGACCACGATCGCCGATGCCCTCGATCTGTTAGGCGAGGATGCGGACCGCCTCGCACCCCTGTTCGTCACCATCGATCCCGCGCGCGACACCGCCGAACACATGCGCGATTACGTCGCCTACTTCCACCCGGCGATCATCGGCCTGAGCGGAAGCCGCGAGCAGATCGCCGACGTCGCCCGCGCCTACCGGGTGTTCTTCGCCGAGGTCCGCGAAGACGGCGCGGACGCCGACGACTATTTGATGGACCACAGCACCATCGTCTATCTCATGGACGAGGACGGGCGATTCGTCGTCCATTTCTCGGGCTCGACGCACGCCGAAGACATGGCCGCGACGATCCGCAAGTATTTGTGAGCCGGACGGGTTGGGGGGATCGGACGTGACGCCCGCCCGCCCGCCCGGGCTCATCGTCGCCGCGCCCGCGTCCGCAAGCGGCAAGACCGTGGTTACCTTGGGCCTGATCCGCCACTTCGTGCGCACTGGCGCGCGCGTCGCCGCCGCCAAGGCCGGCCCGGACTACATAGACCCCGCGTTCCACGCCGCGGCCAGCGGGCGGCCGTGCTTGAACCTCGACACCTGGGC
>JASMAE010000335.1 GCA_030754475.1 Rhodospirillales bacterium | reverse complement strand
CTGGTGGCGCCGCATGCGCTGGGCCAGCGCCCGGCGCGCCTTCTCGGGATCGTAGGCAGAGTTCGCGGCCTTGGCTTGCCGGGCGTTGGGGATCGCGCGCGAGTACCATATGTAGGCCGCGACGTAATCCGGCTCGCGGCCCCGCCCCTCCTCGAGCATCACACCTATCAGGAACTGGGCGGCGGCGTGGCCCTGCTCGGCGGCCAATTGGAACCAGCGAAACGCCTCGTCGTAGTCGTGGGCGACGCCGCGTCCGTTGTAGTGAAGATTGCCGAGCGCGAACTGGGCGTCGGCGTCGTTCCCATGACGCGCGGCCAAGCGATAGAGATCGGCGGCCTTGAAGAAGTCGCGTTTCACGCCGTCGCCGTTTTCGTAAAGGGTGCCGAGCATGGCGCGCGCGCGGATGTGGCCTTGCGCGGCCGCCGCGGCCAACCACCGGGCCGCGATCGAGGCGTCGGCGGCAACACCGTCACCGCGATGGTAGCGAACGCCGAGTTCGTACTGGGCCAGGAAGTCGCCTTTCTCGGCCACGATCGAAAGCGCCAAGACATCCGCGCCGCCGATCCCGGGCTCGTCGTTTCCGCCGGAGCGAAGCACGATGACGATGCCGGCGATGGCCAGCGCGCCGACGCCGATGCCCAACCAGAGAAGATGGATTTTCCGCAACGTCCCTTGGCCGCCCGGCTATTCTACCGCCGTCAGGGCGTCGGAATGAAGTCGACTCGATCGACCTCTTGGTGACGGCCCCCGTGGGGATCGGGCCGGTCGTAACAAACGACGTCGGCCAACGTCCGATAGCAGAACCGCGGCACACGCGCGCGATCCTCATCCTCCTCGCAGTACGGCAGGTCCGCCTGGGTTCGAAGCGTGGAACAATGCTTGCCGCTCGACAGCGAGACGACGTGGTCGGTGAACGTCTTGTCGGTGCCGATCACCGAGACGCCTTCGACCGCCGCCAACGGCGGAAACAGGCTGCATCCGACGAGAAGCGGGATAACGGCTATGACGCCAAGCAGTCTCATCGTGGAAGCTCGAATCGGTCGTTAAAGGGATCGCCGCGGCACGACAATCGCGCCGGTCTCCGCGCGACTATAGGGCGCGCGAGCGGTTAACGTCCGCTTAACGGGACGACGCGTGACGACGCCCGTCGTGGACGGTGACGGCCGTCGGAGCACCCGGCCGGTCTCATGCCATCAACCCGCGATCGCCCTGGATCGCGTGGTAGGCGAAGTAGGCAGCGGCGCAGATGCCGAGGAACGGCCCCACCACGTGCCTCGCCCGATGACGAAGTTCGCTAATCAATCTCATGCGTCCGCCATACGTGTTTGCGAACGCCAACGTGCAAAAGCCCTGCCATCGGGCGCTTGCACGACATCTCTCTTATTTTCAGGGCGTTACGGGATGTACGATCCTCTACCTGGGAGAGCTGGCGTTTGTTTGGCCGGTCAATTGTTGCCCACCGGCAGGGCGGCAGTGCGTGCGCGGGGTCGACTTCTATCGGCCGTTCCCGTTGCCCGCGAACCGTGCGTCCGGCCCCAACAGTTCCTCGATGCGGATAAGCTGATTGTACTTGGCGAGCCGGTCCGAGCGCGATAGCGAGCCGGTCTTGATCTGGCCGGCGTTGGTCGCGACGGCAATGTCGGCGATGGTCGAGTCCTCGGTCTCGCCGGAGCGGTGCGAGATCACGCAACGGTAGCCCGCCTTGTGTGCCATCTCAATGGTCTCGAGGGTCTCGGTCAGGGTTCCGATCTGGTTGAGCTTGATGAGAATCGCGTTGGCGACGTGGTCCGCGATCCCGCGGCCGAGCCGTTCGGGGTTGGTGACGAACACGTCGTCCCCGACCAGTTGCACGGTGTCGGAAAGCGCTTCCGTGAGCGCCTTCCATCCCAACCAGTCGTCTTCGGCCATGCCGTCCTCGATGGAAACGATGGGATAGCGCTCGACCAGGGCGCGGTAGTAATCGACCATGCCGGCCGCTTCGAGGTTCTTGCCTTCGCCCTCGAGGCGATAGGTCCCGTCGGCGAAAAACTCGCTCGAGGCAGCATCCAGGGCCAGTGCGATGTCGTCGCCGGGCTTGTAACCCGCTGCTTCGATCGCCTTGACGATGAAGTCGAGCGCTTCTTCCGATCCCGCGAGCGCCGGCGCGAAGCCCCCTTCGTCGCCGACGTTGGTGTTGTGGCCGGCTTCGCCGAGCGCCCTGCGGAGCGCGTGGAACACTTCCGAACCCCAGCGCACGGCTTCGGCCAGGGTGGACGCACCCCGGGGTACGATCATGAATTCCTGGATGTCGATGGGGTTGTCGGCGTGCACGCCCCCGTTGAGGATGTTCATCTGCGGCATCGGCAGAAGGCGCGCAAAGGGTCCGCCGACGTACCGAAAGAGGGGCTGGTCGAGCTCCTGGGCGGAGGCCTTGGCGGCGGCAAGGCTGACCCCAAGGATCGCGTTGGCGCCGAGGCGTGACTTGTTCGCGGTCCCGTCCAGCTCAATCATCGTCCGGTCGATGTGGAGCTGGTTCTCGGCGTCGAGGCCGGACAGCGCATCGAAGATTTCGTCGATCACGGCCCGGCAAGCCTTGATCACACCCTTGCCACCATAGCGCGCCGCGTCGCCGTCCCTGAGCTCCATCGCCTCGTGCGTGCCGGTCGAGGCACCGGACGGCACCGCCGCCCGTCCCGCCGCACCCGATTCCAGCTCGACGTCCACCTCGACCGTGGGATTGCCGCGCGAATCGAGGATCTCACGGGCCGTTATGTCGATGATTGCGCTCATGTTGCGTTCGCCTTCAGGCTGGAGACGGGATCGAGACCGGCCGCGCCTTCGCGAACCGGTCCAGATCGACCAGCACCTCGAGGATTTCGGGCATGTTTTTGATGGGGATCATGTTCGGCCCGTCGCTGGGCGCGTTATCGGGGTCTTCATGGGTTTCGAAGAAAACGCAGGCGACCCCCACCGCCACTGCCGCGCGCGCTAGCACCGGTGCGAACGCGCGCTCGCCGCCCGATGCGGTTCCTCTTCCGCCCGGCTGCTGGACCGAGTGCGTGGCGTCGAATACCACCGGACAGCCGGTCTGGGCGAGGACCGGCAGCGAGCGGAAGTCGGTGACCAAAGTGTTGTAGCCGAAGCTCGCGCCGCGTTCGCATAGCATCACCCGGTCATTGCCGGTGCTCTCGATCTTGGCGACCACGTTCGTCATGTCCCAGGGCGCCAGGAACTGGCCTTTTTTCACGTTGATGGCTCGGCCGGTGTTGCCGGCCGCGACCAAAAGATCGGTCTGGCGGCAAAGGAACGCCGGAATCTGGATGACGTCCACGGCTTCGGCGACGGGCGCGCACTGGGCCACCTCGTGCACGTCGGTCAACACCGGACAGCCCAGGGTTTCGCGGATTTCGGCGAAGATGGGAAGCGCTGTGCCGAGTCCGACTCCGCGCGCGCCGGCGACGCTGGTGCGGTTGGCCTTGTCGAACGACGTCTTGTAGATCAGTCCGATCCCCAATCTCTCCGTCATCTCCACCAGCGCCTGTGAAATCTCGAGTGCGTGGGCGCGGCTCTCCATGACGCAGGGACCGGCGATGAGCGTCAGCGGCATGTCGTTTCCGACGGTCACGCTGCCGATCTCGAGGTGGCGGGGGCGGATCATCGCGCCAATTCCTAGACGAGCCGCGATTGGTCGATGGCCGCGCGGATGAACGAGGTGAACAACGGATGGGGATCGAACGGCTTCGATTTCAGCTCGGGGTGGAATTGGACGCCGATGAACCACGGGTGATCAGGAATCTCCATGATCTCGGGCAAGGTGGCGTCCGGAGACTTGCCGGAAAAGATCATGCCGGCCTTTGCCAACCGCTCCTCGTAGGCGCTGTTCACCTCGTATCGATGGCGGTGGCGTTCGAAGACGCGGTCCGTACCGTAGATCTCGCGGACCCGGCTGTCGGCGCCGAGATCGCACCCGTAGGCGCCGAGACGCATGGTCCCGCCCAGATCGCCGTCTTCGAAGCGCCGCTCGACGACGTTGCCGCGCG
>JASMAE010000334.1 GCA_030754475.1 Rhodospirillales bacterium | reverse complement strand
ACCAGCTGGGCCGACTCGACGAGGCCGCCGAGCTGATCGGCGAGGCGGTGCGGCGGAACCCAGCCTATGCCGACGCCCACGCCAACCTCGGCAACGTGCTCCGCGATCGCGGCGAGTTCGAAGCGGCGGCGGACAGCCTTCAGCGCGCGCTGGCCCACGAGCCGAACGCCGCCGCCACCCAGACCAGCCTCGGCACCCTGCTCCTGGACGAGGGCCGATCCAGACACGCCCTCGATGAGTTCGAGAGGGCTCTCGCCCTCGATCCCAACCACGCCGAGGCCCACAACAACCGTGGGCAACGCCTATTTCGAGCTCGGCCGGCTCGCGGTCGGCCAGGACGCATTTGAAGCCGTCGAAATCGCAGACGACCTCGACCCCGTAGCCGCTACGCTCGCCGACGATCTTGATGAAGTCGCCGATCTCTACCTCGTCGTCGATGACCAGCATCCGCCTGGAGTCCATGAACAAACCCGCGAATTCGCAAAGCGTTCTCGCCTCGTATTCATTCAATATCTAAGAGTAAAAGCTCAACCGCTTGTTTTTTCGTCGAAAACTTCTCGTACTATCTTGTCCATACGCTCACCGCCCACGGGCTTGGTGATCAGCGCACGCACCCCCAGCGCGTCTGCGCCCGCCTGATCGACGGTCTCGGAATACCCGCCGCAGATGATCACCGACAGGTTTCGCCGAAGCGCCAGCAGCTCCCGCGCGAACTCGGTCCCGGTCATCCGGCGGCATGGTCTGATCGATGACCACCAGGTCTCAGCGATCGGGGTCCCGGCGCAAGGCGCTCCGCGCCCGTGGCGGCATGCGACGAGCGGTCGTCGCTAGCGGCGGCCGGCGCCGTCCTTCGGTTTCCCTTCCTCTTTCCGCTTTCCGCTTTCCTCTTTCCTCTTTCCGCTTTTCACGCTCATTCGAAACAAGCCCGAGGCCACATGTTTCAAGCACGGGAGCGTACAACGCCAAGCTGTCGCACACTCCAACGTTCGGCGGCAAGAACGATAACAAAAGCGTCGAGAGGCCGGCAGCGCCGGCGCCGGCCGCACGGGCGTGCCCCGGGGGGCGCAAAGGTTTGGCGCGGGCGCGGTCTGTGCTAAGCAGCAAGCGCGCCTCAAGGACACCGCCGTGGATCAAACATGACCGAGACCAACCCGCCCAAACTGTCCGCCGTCATCGCGATCAGGGTCTTTCTGCCCTTCGCGATGGGCTACTTTCTTTCCTACGCGTTCCGGGTGGTCAACGCGGTCATCGCGCCCGACCTAACGGCGGCGCTGGCGCTCGACGCAGCCGACCTCGGCCTGCTGACCAGCACCTACTTCATCACCTTCGCCACCTTCCAGCTTCCGCTCGGCATGCTTCTGGACCGCTACGGGCCGCGCCGGGTCGAGTCGGCGCTGTTGCTGTTAGCGGTCGCCGGGGCGGCGTTGTTCTCGGTCGCCGGCAACACCTCGACGCTGATCGTCGGGCGCGGGCTGATCGGGCTTGGCGCCTCGGCCTGCCTGATGGCGTCGTTCAAGGCTTTCGTGCTGTGGTTCCCGCACGAACGATTGCCGCTGGTGAACGGCTGCATCATGGCGGCCGGCGGCTTGGGGGCGCTGGCGGCAACCGCCCCGGTCGAGGGGACGCTCGCCTTCCTCGACTGGCGCGGCCTGTTCGCGGCGCTCGCCGTGGCGACCCTCGCGGCAAGCGCGACCATCTTGCTCGTGGTGCCCGAGCGCAAGGACGCCGCCGCCGCCGGCCCCGGCCTCGCCGAGCAGATCAAGGGCGTGGGCGAGATCTTTCGCAGCGGGCTGTTCTGGCGCATGGCGCCGCTCACGGTCGCCTCGCAGTCGTCGTTCCTCGCCATTCAGGGGCTTTGGACCGGTCCCTGGCTCGCCGACGTGGGCGGCCTCGCGCGCGAAAGCGTCGCCCAGTCCCTACTCACCGTTGCCGCGGCGATGACCGTCGGCTTCCTGGTCATCGGCGTCTTCACCGACCGGGTGAGCCGGTTGGGGATCAAGCCGATCAACGTCGCCGCCGGCGGCATGTTCGCCTTCATGGTGGCCGAGGCGCTGATCATCGCCAGCTTCGCCGCCGGCGGGCTCTTGCTGCCGGTCTGGATCGCGTTCGGCTTTTTCGGCACCACCGGCATCATCTCCTACGCAGCGCTCTCGCAGCGATTCCCCGCGGTGCTCGCCGGGCGCCTAAACACCGGCTTGAACCTGTTGGTGTTCGTCGGCGCTTCGTTGTTTCAGTGGGGGATCGGGGTAGTCATCAACCTGTGGCCCGCGGGAGCCGACGGCGCCTATCCGGTGATCGCCTACCAGGTGGCATTCGGCATGGTCCTGGTCCTGCAGCTAGGCGGGCTGGGCTGGTTCCTGATCTCGCCGGTGCTCGTCAGGTCCGTCCGGATCGGGCCGTAGGCGTCAGTCCGGTGTCGGATTGCAGATCCGCCAGATCTTCTCGGGCGTCGCCGGCATGTCCAGGTGGGTGACGCCGAACGGGCTCAGCGCGTCAACCACCGCGTTCATCACCGTGGCCAGCGAGGCGGTGCAACCCGATTCCCCGCAGCCCTTGATGCCCAGCGGATTAGTCGTGCACAGAACCTCGTTCCGGGCCCAGGTGAAGAACGGCACGTCGTCGGCTCGCGGGATGCCGTAGTCGGTGAACGCGCCGGTCATGAGCTGGCCCGTCTCCTGGTCGTAGACGCAGTTCTCCAGCAGCACTTGGCCGATCCCCTGGGTAACACCGCCGTGGACCTGGCCCGCCAGCAACATCGGATTGATCGCCCGGCCGAAGTCGTTGACCGCAGTGTAGGCGACGAGCGCGACGGTGCCGGTCTCGGGATCGATCTCGATCTCGCAGACGTGACAACCCGAGGGATAGCTGTAGACCCGGGCGATGTAGTGGCTGGTGGCCTCCAGCCCGAACTCGAAGCCGTCGGGCAGATTGGCGACGCCAAAGGAGGCCTTGGCAACCTCTTCGAGGCGGATGGCGCGATCCGTGCCCCAGATGGAGAAGGCACCGCCCTGGAACTCGATGTCGTCGGAGCTCGCCTCCATCATCTGGCCGGCGATCCGCCGGCCCTTCTCGATGATCTGCTGCGCGGCCCGGAAGATGGCGGTCCCGGTCACGGTCGCGGCGCGCGACCCGCCGGCGCCGGTCGCCACGCCCACCCTGTCCGAATCGCCCTGGATGACGGTGATCGCCTCCAAGGGCAGGCCGAGCTGGTCGGAGACCACCTGCGCGAAGGTGGTCTCGGTGCCCTGCCCGTTGGAGACCGGCGATATCGTCAGCGTGAGCCCGCCGGCGTGGTCGAACCGCAAGCCGACGTGGTTGTCCTTGTAGCCGTCGGGCTCCTGGTAGACGGAGAAGCCAAAGCCGCGCAAGCGCCCGCGCCCACGCGCCTCCTCGCGCCGCTCGGCGAAGCCG
>JASMAE010000333.1 GCA_030754475.1 Rhodospirillales bacterium | reverse complement strand
TTCACCGATTTCGTCCTCATCGACGGCAAGACGGGTGCAATGCGCATCCACAAATGCCTGACCACGCCCAACGACCCGTCGGTCGGGGCGCTCGAGGGTCTCGAAGCGTTGTTGTCGGAAGCGGGTCTCACGCTCGCCGATGTCGGCCACCTGGTGCACGGGACGACGCTGGTGGCCAACGCCATCATCGAACGCCGCGGCGCCAAGCTCGCGCTGCTGACGACCCGGGGCTTTCGCGACGCCCTCGAGATGGGACGGCAGCAGCGCTACGACATCCACGATCTGTTCCTCCAGTTTCCCGAGCCGTTGGCGCCGCGCAGCCGGCGCCGCGAGATCGATGAGCGCATCAGCCGCGACGGCGACACCATCGTCCCCATCGACGAGAACCAGGTTCGCCGCGAGGCGGGTAAACTGGTGGCGGCCGGCGTCGAGGCGATCGCCGTTTGCTTCCTGCACGCGTACAAGAACCCGGCCCACGAACGCACCGCACGGGATGTGATCCGCGCGGCGCACCCCGACATCGCGGTTTCGATCTCGAGCGAGGTGCAGCCCGAGCTTCGCGAGTACGACCGGGTTTCTACGACGACCGCCAACGCGTACGTGCAGCCGTTGATGGAGCGCTACGTACGCAACCTCGTCGACGCGTTCGGCGCGCGAGGATTTCGCGGGCGCTTCCACCTGACCCAGTCGTCGGGCGGCCTGGTGGCGCCCGAGGTGGCGATCCGGTTTCCGATCCGGCTTCTGGAATCGGGGCCGGCAGGCGGCGCGCTTGCGAGCGCCCATGTCGGGGGCCGAGTGGGCAAACCCGACCTGATCTCCTTCGACATGGGCGGCACCACCGCCAAGGCGTGTCTGATCCAGGACGGCACGGTCGACATCGCGCCCAAGATCGAGGCGGGCCGCGTGCACCGGTTCAAGGCCGGAAGCGGGCTTCCGATCAAGGCGCCGGTGGTGGACATGATCGAGGTGGGCGCGGGCGGCGGCAGCGTGGCGCGCATCGACCAGCTTGGTCTTATGAAGGTGGGACCGGGCAGCGCCGGCGCCGATCCGGGTCCGGCGTGCTACGGGCTCGGGGGCACGGAGCCGACGGTGACCGACGCCAACCTGCTGTTGGGCTACTTCGACGCCGACTTCTTCCTCGGCGGGCGCATGACGCTGGACGCCGCGGCCGCCGATAAGGCGATCGCAAGCGTGGCGAAGCCGCTGTCGCTCTCGACCATCGAGGCGGCGTGGGGGATCTACGAGATCGTCTGCGAGAGCATGGCCGCCGCTGCGCGCGGGCACATCGTCGAGAAAGGCCGCGACCCGCGCCGCTACGCCATGGTTGGAATGGGCGGGGCGGGTCCGGCGCACGTGGGCCGGGTGGCGCGGATTCTCGGGGTCGACGAGGTAATCGTCCCGCCCGCTTCCGGGGCGGCGTCGGCGCTGGGGTTCCTGATCGCGCCGATCAGCTTCGAGCGTCTCCGCTCGCAACCCGAGCTTCTGGACGAGCTGGACTATGGGTCCGTCAACGCACTCCTTGCCGAGCTCGAGGTCGAAGGGCGGGACTTGATCGCCGCGGCCGGGGTCGCGCCCGCCGACGTCACCGTGACCCGGACGGCGGACATGCGCCTGTTCGGCCAGATGCACGAGATCACGGTGACGGTTCCGAACGAGCCCCTCGACGAGGGCAATCTCGCCGCGATTAGGACCGCGTTTGCCGCCGAGTACACGCGGCGCTACACCCATCTCTACGAGGGCGCCCAGATCCAGGCTATGCACTGGCGTGTGCTGTGCTCGGGGCCGGTGCCGGCGTTGGCCGCCACCCGCGACGCCGCTCACCCTGACGGCGGGACCGAGCAGAAGGGGACGCGCCAAGCGTACTTCCCGGAGGCGGGCGGGTTCACCGAAACGCCGATCTACGACCGCTACGCGCTTGCGGTCGGAAAGCGGATCGAAGGACCCGCCATCGTCGAGGAATGGGAGGCCTCGACCGTGGTCTCGCCGGGGGACGCGGTCACCCTCGACGAGCACGGCAACCTGCGTCTTACGATCGAGCGCCACACGCGGCTCGAGACCGTGGTGCCCGCGGGCATGCCGCTCGCCGAAGCGGTAGCGCGTATCGAGAACGACCCGATCGGGCTCGAGATCATGTGGCGCCGCCTGATCAACATCGCCGAGGAGTGCTGGGATACGGTCATCCGGACCGCGTTCTCGCTGATCATCGGTGAGGCCCAGGACTTCGCCTGCGAGGTCCTCGACGCCACCGGCAAGCAGCTCGCGCACTCCAACCGGGCGATGCCGGTGTTCAACCTGACGCTTCCAATCGCCGTCAACGCGATGATCGAGAAGTACCCGGTCGAGACCCTGAAGCCGGGCGATGTGCTGATCACCAACGATCCGTGGCTGTGCGCCGGCCATCTGTTCGACATCGCGATCGCGACGCCGGTGTTCCGCGGTGGTCGCGTCGTCGCCTTGGTGGGCACCGTCGGCCACGTCGCCGACATCGGCGGCACCAAGGACAGCCTGAACGCGCGCGAGATCTATGACGAAGGGTTCCAGATCCCGCCCATGAAGATGTTCCGCGAGGGAAAGATCAACGAGGACCTGATGATGCTGCTGGCCGAGAACGTGCGCGGCTCCGAGCAGGTGCTCGGCGATCTCCACGCCCTGGTCTCGGCCAACGCGTCGGGCGCCCAACGCATCGTCGCGTTTATGGACGAGTACGGCATGGAGGACCTCGAGGCATTGACCACCGTGGTCCAGGACCGGGCCGAAAAGGCGATGCGCGACGCGATCCGCAAACTCCCCGACGGGGTTTACGAGAACGTGGTCTGGGGGAGCGGGATGGGAACGCCCGAACGCTATCCGATCAAGATCACCATCCGCGGCGACGAGATCGAGGTGGACTACGAAGGTGTGCCGCCGCAGGCCGAAAAGGGGGCCGCGAACTGCACCCTCGGTTATATCCGCGGCCACACGACCTATCCGTTGAAGTGCATGCTGACGCCAGACGTGCCCGGCAACGCCGGCTGCCACCGGCCGTTCACCATCAAGGTGCCGGAGGGAAGCCTGTTCAACGCGAAAAAACCGGCGGCGGTGAACCTACGAACCCGGACGGGATGGTTCAATTCGGCCAACATCTTCATGGCCATGGCGGAGGCCGCGCCCGACCAGGTGCAGGCGTTCACGGGCCTGCCGACTTCGCAGCTCTTTTACGGCCGCGACGCCGAAGGCCAGTTCTACGACGACCACCTGTTCCAGGGCGGCGGCCAGGGCGCTTCGTCGAGGCAGGACGGCAAGTCGGGGCTGTTGTGGCCGACCAGCGCCTCGGACACCTCGATCGAGCTGTTCGAGACCCGCGCCCCGGTACTGGTGCTCACCCGCCAATACATCCCCGATTCCGGAGGGCCCGGGCGCTATCGGGGCGGGCTCGGCCAGTTGATCCAATGCCGCAAGCTTCACGACGACGGCATCACGGCCGACGCGCGGCTCTATCCCATCGGGGTCGGCATCGACACGCCGGGGTTGTTCAAGGGCCAACCCGGTGGGCCCACGCGGGCGCGGGTCGTCGATCTCATGGGTGACGAGCTTAGCGACCTCGGCTCCGGCGGGCTGGTGAGCGTGCGCACCGCCGATCACGTCGCCGAGATGCGTCTCGGCGGCGGCTCGGGCTACGGCGATCCGCTGGACCGGCCGTGTGCGGAGGTGCAGCGCGACCTCGACGGAGAATACGTCACGCCTCAGGGCGCCGAGCGCGACTACGGCTGCGTCGTGGGCACGGACGGAAAGATCGACTTCGCGGCCAGCGACGCGCTGCGCGAGCAGCGGCGCAAGGTGCTGGAACCGGCCCAGTAGGCGATAAGCGATTTCGCAGGGGCGCGGATAGCGCTTTAGTGGGCCACCGAGGCGGCGAAGGCGGCGCGCCTGACCCGGTAGTCGGCCAGTGCGGCGGCGAAGCCGGCGAGCGCGAAGACCTCGTCGCGCGCTTTGTCGGTCTCGGGGCCACGGGTGCGAAGCGTCAGGCTTTTGCCTTCGCGCAAGCGGCCGACGATGGAACGCGCGTCTGTGCCCGTCCAGACCGCCCGGCCGGCGTCGTCGGCTCGTCCCGAGTGCGCGGCGGCCCCGTCGATGCGAAGCACGACGTCTATGAGGAGCGCCTGTGCACCGCGAACCACGACGCTGAGCTTAAGCGTGCCGTCGCCCGATTCCTCGATTTGGATGACGCTCCGGCGTGCGGTCTGCTCGAGGGTTGGCACCGGCGCGCCGAGCGAACACGAGCGCGCCTTGGTGAGGATGTCCTCCCAGCAGGTGACGCTCCACTCACCGAATACGTGGTGGTAAAGCACATGGGGCGCATCAGCGTCCGCCGGCCACGCGGCGCCCAGGACCGCGAACACGATCGCTGCCGCGAGGACACCGCCCGGTCTTGGCCACCGCGACCGTCTCATCACGCGACGCCCCTTCATCGCGCGCCCCGCGTCAATTCACGAACGCGAAGCGGGCGGTCATGGCGACGGCCTCAACGGACTTGATGCGAAACGGCTCGATGATAGTCTTCATGGCGTCATCCTTGATCCACCGATCGGGTAAGCTACCAGATCGGGAAAACACCTTCGTCGAACCATCCGAAATAACAGCAGTCCGATGACCGGGGCCACGCTTCTTCTTGCGAAAGCGCTCGACTTTGCGGCGCGCAAGCATGTTCACCAGCGGCGCAAGGGCGAGTCGCGAGAGCCCTACATCAATCACTTGGCGCAGGTCTCGTGGCTGTTGGCCGAAGCGACCGGCGGCGGGGATGCGGCGCTGATTGCCGCCGGTCTCCTGCACGACGCGATCGAGGACACCGACGCCACCTTCGTCGAGATCGAAGCCGAGTTCGGTTCCGACATCGCCGCGCTGGTCGCCGAAGTTACCGACGACAAATCCCTGCCGTGGACCGAGCGCAAGCGCCTGCAGGTGAAGCACGTGGCGACGAAGTCGAGGCGGGCGAAGATGCTGAAGCTTGCCGACTTGACGAGCAATCTTCATTCCGTCCTCGAGAGCCCGCCCGCCGACTGGTCGCCAGAGCGCAAGCGGCGCTACCTCGCGTGGGCGCGCGAAGTCACCGACGGTTGCCGCGGCGCCGACACCACCCTCGAAGAGGGGTTCGAAACCGTTTGGCGGCGCTGCGCGGACGAATTCGATGCGTAGGCTCGAAAGCGGCACCGCGCCCCGGGTGCCCATGACCTTCGAGGCGAAATCGGCCCTGATCACGGGCGGGACCACCGGGATCGGCGCGGCGCTGGCGCGTGCCTTCGCCAACGCCGGCGCGTCGGTGATGATCACAGGCGCGACCGCGGCCGCGGCGAGGGCGTCGTCAGCGGTATCCGGGACGCGGGCGGCACCGCCGACTTCGTCACCGCGGATTTGGCCCACTCCGGGGCTTGGGATACCGTCGTCGAGCAGACCCGTCGGCGATACGGCGCCCTTGACGTTCTCGTCAACAACACCGCCGTCCACCACCGTTTCGGAACCCTCGAGACCGGTGACGAGCACTGGCTGGAGACCATGTCCGTCAACGTGAACGCGGTCTTCTTCCTGAGCCGCGCCGCCGCGATCGCGATGAAGGCCAGGGGCGGGGGTTCAATCGTCAACATCGCCTCGCAGCTCGGCCTCTACGCCCACGCGGGCAAGGTCTCCTACTGCACGAGCAAGGCCGCGGTGGTCCAAATGACCCGCGCCATGGCGCTGGACGTGGCGCCGCACGGCATCCGCGTCAATGCGGTTTGTGCCGGGATCACGCGGACCGAGATGGTTGAACAGGGCATCCGCGAACGCGGCGAGACGGTCGATGCGGGTCTCCGGCGCTTGGGTGCGCGGACGCCTGGCCGGGTCGCGGTTCCGGACGACATCGCCGGCGCCGCGCTGTTCCTCGCTTCCGGCGCCGCGAGCTACATCACCGGCGCGTGCCTTTCGGTGGACGGCGGGAACGCGGCGTCGGGGCCCAGCGCGGGAACGCTCGACGGTTAGAATTTGCGCTCACCGGCGCCCGGCGTCGATCCGCAAGTGCTCGCCGGTAATCGCGCTTGCGGCGTCGGAAGCGAGGAACAGCGCGGCATCGGCGATCTCGGCCGGCTCGATCACGCGCCCCAACACGGCGTCGCCTACGAACTCGGTCTGCAGCAACTCGTCCGGATCGCGTTTCTCCTTCGCGGCGCGGGCGGCGATGCGCGCGTGCATGGACGCGGTGCCGACCGTTCCCGGACACAGTGAGTTCACCCGGATCCCGTAACCGCCCACCTCCTGGGCGACAGATTCGGTGATCGCGCGCACCGCGAACTTGCTCGCCGAATAGGGGCTGTGTCCGCGTCGGCCCTGGAAGCCTGAGAGCGAGGCCATATTGACGATGGTGCCTTGACGCTTCTTCAAAAGCGGAATGGCGTACTTGATGCAAAGGATGACGCCGCGCACGTTGACCGCCTGGACCGCGTCCCAAAGCGCCATGTCCATGGCCTCGGCGTCGACCCGTGGCGGCACGATTCCGGCGTTGTTGACGAGCACGTCGAGGCCGTCACCTCCCTCGCCGCAGGCGTGAAACAGCGCCGCCACTTCGTCTTCGCGGCTCACGTCGAGGGTGAACGCGCGCCCGCCGATCGCTCGGGCCACGCTCTCACACGCTTCGCCCGCGCGGTCGACGAGAAGCACGGTCGCGCCTTCGTCGGCGAACCGTCGCGCGATCGCCTCGCCGATGCCGGCGCCCGCGCCGGTGACCAGGGCGCGTTTGCCCTCCAATCGTGCTCCCATGACCAGATCCTCCGCTTCATTCTCGCGCCTAGCGCTTTACCGTTTAGTCGGCTCCAGCCCAGATCGCGGCCGATCGGAATCGCCTGCGGCGAGCTGCGGACCACGATCTGGTCCATGCGCAAATCCCCTCAGGCGAAATCGGCTTACTCGAGCTCGAACGTTGCACGATGAGGTATCGCGATGGTGCCCGCCGTTTACGGCGGGCTCAAGCGCACCGAATGGTTAATCGTACAGTCCCGGACAATCGCCCACCGGTTTCTCGGCCGGAAGTCCGTTCATCTCCGCGATCGCCGGCCAATAGTCGCTCACGCGTAGCTGGCACTGGTAGAACTCGCGGAAGAACTCGTCCTTGCCCTCACGCCAATCCGGCCACGCCGAATGAAAGAACTGGACCGCCCGTTCCGCCGCGCCGACGTAGATCAGGTTCCACATCACGTGGGTCAACTCTCGCGGTATCGGCCGGTGATCCTGGCGCCACACCGGGCTGTCGCGAACTTCCAGTGCAAACGCCGCCAACTCCTCCGGCGTCGGGTCCTTGGGGATCGGCCGCTGCTTCGGCCGTCGAACGTTTATGTCGTCAACCCCGATCGCGAACAACTCGGGATTCTTCAGATCCCGCCGCGGCATTCGCATCAGGTCCGGGGCGATCTGATATTTGCCATCCTTGAACCGCAAAACGACCCTGGGCGGCCGAAACGTTCCTTGATCGCCCTTCCAATAGTACTTGAACACGTCGTCGACCGTTTCAACTTCCAGGCCCGGCTTGCCGTCCAGATCCACGAATTCGGCCAAAGCGTTGCCCGTGTATACGCCGTCCACGTGGCGCAACTTCGAGCCGAGTTCGAAGACATAATACCCATGGTACTGGCGATTTCCGACAGTGGTCCTCCTCACGACGACATCAGGAACGCCGTTGCCCGTGACGTCCTGGCCCAGATGGAATACTGGAATCTCATTGTCTTCCAGTGGCGAGTCGTACCAATTGACCCAATCCGAAAACGGCAAGACAACGCCGTTCTTAAGCACTTCGAGACGTGAAACCACATTTAATGCACTGTACTCCGTCCTATGCACGTTGAACGTGTAGATGCCATGTTGCACGGATTGGACCAGGCGTTCCTCCGGCACCGAGTCCTCCGCGCAGTATGCGGCGACCGGTATCAGTGCCACGATCGATGCGAAAAGCCAGCGGCTCATGCGTCGGGCGGTCGGTGCCATGGTTCTCCGCCCCCAATTCCAAGACAACCGTGACCAATCTCGACAGCCCACTCTAGCACTGCAGCACTGCGGGTCGTCAGTTTCTATGAATGGTTGTTGGAGGTCTCTGCCGACTCGCTCACTGGTAGGGCACGTCCTGGAACAGGCGCAAACGAGTCTCGATGGCTCGGAATTTTTTTTGCTTCATTGGGATCTGACGGTAACGCTCTCCTCGAATACCAATTTTTGCTTTTCAACACATCCAAATAGACGCTCACGGCTTGAGCCCCTTGACCGTGCGCGGCGGCGACCAGCCCCGGCCGGGTTATGCGAATATCACCCAACAGGCCGGTGATGACCTGCCCTCTATGGTCATCGAAGGAGTGCCCGTTATCTTCCAAATAGCCTTCGTACTTCGCGGTGAGGTCGATGAGCGCCGCCTCCTGGGCGTCGGAGTTGGTGAGGAATTCCCGTTTGTTGTGGACGCCGTACTTGCCGGTCCATTGCTGGTCTTCGTCCAGCATGCCGATGTCCCGTAGGGCGGTTCGCGTCATCTGATAGCGGCCGAGTGCAACGGTGACCGTCGTACGGTCCTGTTCCACTTTGACCTCCGTCGCGCTCGTGCCGTATCCCTCGTGCGGTTCGCTCTTGACTTCCTTTCTGGCGATGGCGTCGCGCCAATCCTTAGGGATTTCCCGTTCATCGAGCCGGGTCCTCAGATCCGCTGGCAAGTCGACCTCCGGTTGCGTGATCGGCGTAAAGTGTCTGCGTATGGGTTGCCCCGGCGGCGTTGGTTCGGGGTTTCCTTGGGCATCGAGCTTCACGTCCTCCCGCCACCACCTAATCTCCGAACCCGATTGCGCTTCGTTTGTGCCGAGCACGTTTGCCTCGGCCTGGCCAATAAGACCGCCTTCGTCCGACCCAGCCTCGTTACCGTTGTCGGACACGTCATACCGGAACGCGTCGCGATCGATATTCCGCTCCCATTGATCCCGCTCGTCATCGAAATTGGACCGCTCGTCCCCCTGGGCGAGGATGTCGAGGCCGCTTCCGCCCAGTAGCGTCTCTTCGCCCCTTTCGCGCCGCAGTATTTCCGCCTCCTCCTTCGTTAGCCCGGACGACGCCTCCTTCTCGCCCAGCGCGAACACGTAGCGCTCCCAGTCGCGGCGATGCCGTTCGGCGTCACTGACGCGGACGTGCTTCTCCCCTTCGCCGTCCTCGATCTCGATGCGCCGTTCCCGCCACTCAGCAGGGTCGCCGTAGCGCTCGCGCATCCAATCGGGCCAGTCCTCGTCCGCGCTGTCTTGCGTGTGGCGCGGCGCACCAAAGAGGCCCGCGCTGTCATGCGTACCGCGCATTTGGGGCTCGCGGTTCGGGGGCCCGGGCAGCTTCCCCATCTCGCCGTGGGCGGCGATCAGGACATCCGCCAACCGTGCATCCCAGGTTGGGGGAATGCTCGCGATCGCGCTTTCCGTAACACCTACCTTCGCCATCTTTCTCCGGAACGCCGGCATCGCCCTCTGGGGGTCGGGCAGCCTCGCCAGCACCCGCAGCCCGCGGGCGACCATGGCGCCGTCTTTTGTGGCCTTCGCCCACTCGGCGGGGCTCATCGCCCGCCTCTTCTCGTCGACGACGGCGCGCACGGCCGCCATGTTGATCGCCGCCACGCCCGCCCGCGACGGCCGGTCCGGAATCGGGCGCCGGCGTGGGACCTGCGCGCCCGCCGGCGCGGGCGTCAGGCCGCTGAGCTCCGCCAGGTTGATAAAGCTCCGGGCGCCCGGCCAACCGCCGTCCGCCGGAAAGTCTTCGTCGTGGATCACGTCGTTCATCCCTATCGTTCAGCTTCGCCGCTGGTGGCCGTCTGAGGCGCATACTTATCCAGGTAGCCGGATTCCGATGGGGCAAAAAAGCGCTAAATCACGCGAAAAATATCGCGTTCGCGACCCTGAAGCACTTCGCCGCAAGATGCGGATCGTGGTTGATTGGAATCGCGATCCGCTCTATTCGCGCCCTGGGGCTTGCCGCGGCGCGCTTGAGCCCATAAAAGCCGAAAGTTCTCTTTTCCGAAAGTGACGGAGGCCCGTTGGGTGGAGCGGACGGACGTCCTCGTGGTCGGCGGTGGCCTGGTCGGAAGCGCGCTCGCCTACTACCTCGCGCGCGCAGGCGTCGACATTCTTCTCATCGATCGCGACGACGTCAACAACGCCGCGTCCGGGCGCAACGCCGGAAGCCTGCACGTCCAGCTCACCTCGAGCTATCTGGCGAAGGAGGCGCCGGCGGACGTGGAGCGGGCGGTCTCGACCATGATCCCGGTCCTCGTCCATTCCATTACCGCCTGGCGCGAACTCAGCCGCGAGCTCGACTGCGACATAGAGCTCAACGTCGGCGGCGGGCTGATGGTGGCCGAGACGGATGACCAGATGCGCGGCCTTGAGCGCAAGGCCGTGCTAGAGAAGCGCGTCGGCCTCGAGGTCGAACTTCTGGACGCCAACGAGGTCCGCGCGATCGCGCCCTACTTGGGGCCAAGCATCATCGGCGCCGAGTTCTGCGCGCTCGAGGGCAAGGTCAACCCCTTGCCGGCAACCCCGGCGCTCGCCCGGGGCGCGGTAAGGGCCGGCGCGCGGATTGCGCGGCACCGGACGCTGACATCGTTCCGGCGCGAGAGCGACGCCATCGTCGCCGAGACCGACCGTGGCGACATCCGTT
>JASMAE010000332.1 GCA_030754475.1 Rhodospirillales bacterium | reverse complement strand
TACCCGCTGGTAATCGAGGCTTGGCGGGCCGCGGGCGCCGAGGTTGTGCCCTTCTCTCCGCTGGCCGGCGAGGGCCCCGACGCCGCGGCCGATGCCGTATACTTGCCGGGCGGATATCCCGAGCTTCACGCCGGGCGAATCGCGAGTGCCCGGGACTTTCTCGACGGCATAGCGGACGCCGCCCGGCGGGGCGCGGTCGTCTACGGCGAATGTGGGGGATACATGGTGCTGGGCCGGCACCTGATCGACGAGCATGGCGTTGCCCACGCGATGGCGGGCCTGCTGGCGCTGGAGACGTCGTTCGCCGAGCCCCGGCTTCACCTCGGTTACCGGCGCGTCCGCGTCTCGGCGGATGGACCTTTGGGCAAGGTCGGCGCCGCCTACCGCGCGCACGAGTTCCACTACGCCCATGTCATCGAAGAAGGCCCCGGCGCGCCGCTGTTCGATTGCGCGGATGCGCGCGGCGCCGCGCTCGCGCCGGCCGGTCTTGTCGAGGGCCGCGTCATGGGCTCGTTCATCCACCTCATCGACCGGGAGAACGCGTGACCGAGGACGCCTTCTGGCGGCGAAAGACGCTCGCCGAGATGACGGTGGACGAATGGGAATCGCTCTGCGACGGCTGCGCCAAATGCTGCTTGCACAAGCTCGAGGACGCCGCCAGCGGCGAGATAAGCTATACCGACATCGCCTGCCGGCTTCTCGACCTCGGCACCTGCCGGTGCACGAACTACGTGGACCGCAAGCGCTACGTCCACGACTGCATCTCCCTGGACGCGGAGATCGTGACCCAGCTCGGTTGGCTTCCCTCGAGTTGCGCCTATCGGCTGGTGGCCGAAGGCAAGAACCTGGCGTGGTGGCATCCCCTGGTCTCGGGCGATCCCGAGACGGTGCACCGCGCGGGGGTGTCGGTCCGTGGTCGCGTCGTCGCCGAACAAAAAGCGGGTGATCCCCTGAAACACACGGTCAAGTGGCCGGAATAGGAACGCGGGAGAGGCGCCGCCGGCGACGCGCAGTGGTCGTGTTGGACCGGCGCACCGTCGATCACGACGGCCGGACGTATCCCCTGACGCTGCGCTGCAACCCGCGCGCCCGGCGTCTGATCCTGCGCATCGACTCGGGCGGAGAGGGCGCGGTGGTGACCTTGCCCCGCGGCGTCGCCATTGCCGAGGCCCTCGCGTTCGCCCATGCCAAGCGCGATTGGATCGCGCGCCGGCTCGACGCCGTTCCGGCCCGCGTCCCCTTCGCCGACGGCGCCCGCGTGGCGCTCATGGGGCGCTGCGCCACGATTCGCCACGAGGGTTCGGGGCGCGGCGCCGTGCGCCTTGCTGGCGACGAGATTTGCGTTCGCGGCGCGCCGGCGCGCCTTTCCGCGCTCGTCACCGGGTGGCTCAAGTGCGAGGCGCGGCGCGCGATCCTGGCCCGCGTGGATACGGCCTGCCGGCGTCTCGGGAAACCGGCGGGACGCGTGGCCTTGCGCGATCCGCGCACGCGCTGGGGGTCGTGCGCGGCGAACGGGAACCTTTCATTTTCGTGGCGTTTGATCATGGCACCGGCCTTCGTTCTTGACTACGTGGTCGCGCACGAGGTGGCCCACCTCGCGGTCGCGAACCACGGGGCCGGCTTCTGGCGGATCGTCGAATCGCTCGGCGTAGACGTGGGCGCGGCGCGCGACTGGCTCGGCGTCCATGGCCGCGGCCTTCATAGATTCGGATGATGGGCGGTTCGGCTGACGGCTCGCGGCGGCGCACCGGTCGAATTCGCGCGCAAGCTTCGGATAGATTCCTTATGTGCCGCGTGTACCATCTCCGCCATGATCCAGGAACAAAACCGGCTCCATTCGGATGAC
>JASMAE010000331.1 GCA_030754475.1 Rhodospirillales bacterium | reverse complement strand
GCGTTGCCGAAGCAGTTTCTCGGCGCGGGCCGGATCGAGTTCGTACCTCGGGCGGTGGACGGGGCCGTGCCGCTGGGCGTCCAGATGACGTATCTGCCTGCGCTCGCGCTTGGCGGCGAGCGGGCGTTGACCCTTTGGACCTGGGTCAGCAGTTGGGCCTTGGCGGCCCTGTTTTACGCGCTCTCGCGGCGGTTCCTGGACCGGGCCTGGGCTCTAGCCGCCACCCTGGTTCTGGTGACCACGCCGGCGGTGGTCTATGGCGGCGGGTCCGGCCAGGTCGAGGTGCGGATCGCGTTGTTCGTGCTCGTCGCCGTGATCGCCGCCGCCGCGGCGATTCGCGAGGACGGCGTCGGTTACGCGGCGCTCGCCGGTCTTGCGGCCGGATTCTACATGGCCGGCAAGTACACAGGCCTTTTGTTCGTGGCCTCGGTGGGCCTGGTCTTGCTGCTCGGCCGCCGCCGGCTGCGATACGCGGGCGCGTTCGGCCTGGCGGCCCTTCTCGCCGGCAGCCAGTGGTACGTCTGGAACGCGCTGCATACGGGTGATCCCGTCTTTCCAATGCTGTACGGCTGGCTAGACTATGCGGACCGAGGACTTTGGGACGCTGCCCACGACGCACATCTCAAGCTCGCGTTTTTCGAAGCGGAAAGCGCGGTTCCCACAAACCCATTTTGGCTGCTCGCCTATCCGCTCAAGGCCACGCTCGCGCCATCACCGGTCTTCGAATCGGGGCGAACGGGCCTCGGCGCCTATCCGCTTCTCGCACTTCCGTTCGCGCTCGCGGGGCTCTGGCGGTATCGCGACCGCGTCTTCTCGCATCCGCTCGGTCCCGCCGCGCTGATCGTCGTGGTGTTCTACGCGCTGTGGTTTTTCACCGGCTCATCGCAGCGCATCCGCCACCTGTTGCCCGTGCTTCCGGTCGTCCTTCTTTGCCTGAGCGTCGCGGCCCGTCGATGGTGCGATCGGCCGGCGTATCTTTTTCCCGTAGCTGCCGCATTGGTTTTCACCGTTGTCGCGCAGCTCTCCGGACACGCGCTCTTTTCGGCGATGTACGCCCGTCATCTGATCTCGGGCGAGGACCGCGAGGCCTTCCACGAACGCACCGTGACCGGCTACGGTCCGGTATCGTGGATTAACGCGAACCTCGGGGCCGGCGACCGATTGGCGCTGACCGAACGGCAGCTGGTTTATCTGATCGAGGTGCCGACGTTCGTCGCCCATCCGGTGCAACAGGCGCTCGTCGACCTCGCCACGCCCGCGCGCGACGCAGGCCGATTCTTCCGTCAGCTCCGATCGCAAGGGGTGACGCACCTGCTAGTGAGACACTCGAACGATGATCGGTCCGCCTTTACCATGCTAGCGCGCACGATCGAGGGTGCCGGCTGCGCGAATCGACTGGCGACGCTGGAGACGCGGACCTTCGCGTCACGGACGTTGCCCGAACTCATTTCCACGACCGGACGCGCCGACGTGCTCGCGCTTACGGCGAACGGATGCCCGCTCACATGAAGCTCTCGGTCGTCATCCCCTGCTACAACGAAGCCGCCACCCTCGAAACGCTCGTCGGCCGGGTGCTGGCGGCGGACGTTCTCGGCCTCGAGAGGGAGCTGGTCATCGTCGATGACGGCTCCAGCGACGGTTCGTTCGCCCGTGCCGAGGCCCTCGCCGCCGCCGACGACTCCATCGTCGTCGCCCGCCACGCCGCCAATCGCGGCAAGGGCGCGGCGGTGCGGACCGGTTTCGGGCTTGCGAGCGGCGACGTGCTGCTGGTCCAGGACGCGGATCTGGAGTACGACCCCGCCGATTACGGAAAGCTTCTCGCGCCCATCGTGAACAAGGGGGCCGACGTCGTCTACGGCTCGCGCTTTCGCGGCGGCGACAGCACCCGGGTCCTCTATTTCTGGCACAGCGTCGGCAACAGGATTCTCACCCAGCTCTCCAACATGTTCACGGATCTGAACCTTTCCGACATGGAATGCTGCTACAAGGTTTTCCGCCGCGAGGTGCTGGAACGGATCACCCTGAACGAGGACGGATTCGGCTTCGAGCCAGAGATCACCGCCAAGATCAGCCGCCTCGCGCCGCGGGCCAGAATCTACGAGGTCGGAATCGGCTACGCCGGGCGCACCTACGAAGACGGCAAGAAAATCACCTGGCGGGACGGTGCCTGGGCGATCTGGTGCATCCTTCGCTACAACCTTTTTGGTTGAGGCGAACGGGCGCGGCACAGCGATCGAGGACGCATCACCATGTGCGGGATCTCCGGCAGCACGGCGGTGAGCACTTCGGTGCTTGAGCGGATGCGCGCCCGGCTCGGCCATCGCGGTCCCGATGCGGACGGCTTGTGGCAGGAGACGGATGGCGGGTTCGGGCTCGCGCACACCCGCCTCGCGATCATCGATCCCAGCCCCGCGGGAGCCCAGCCCATGGTCTCCGAGTGCGGCCGTTACGTTCTCGCCTACAACGGCGCCATCTACAACTTCCGGGACTTGCGGACCGAACTCGAGGCGGCGGGCGAGCGGTTCCGCTCGCTCAGCGATACGGAGGTGCTGCTCGCATCGTTGCGCCGCGAGGGCTCGCGGGTGCTGTCACGCCTCATTGGCATGTTCGCCTTCGCGTTCTGGGACCGGGAGCGGGGCGAACTGCTGCTTGCGCGCGACCGCCTCGGGCTCAAGCCCCTGGTCTATGGGCGACCGCCTGGAGGCGCGCTCGCCTTCGCCTCTGAAATCCACGCCCTCGAGGCGCACCCGGGCATCGATCTGGGGATCGATCCCGAGGCGTTGTCCGAATATCTCGCGTGCCTTTACGTTCCCGCTCCCCGCACGATCCGGCGGGGGATTCGCAAGCTTCCCCCCGGCCATTTCTTGAAATGGCGGGGTGGCGAGATGCGGATCGAGCGGTATTGGGCGCCGCACTTCGAAGGCGGGCGCGCCCTCGGCGCCGACGAGGCCCTCGAAGAGCTGGCACCGGTGCTGCGGCGCGCGGTCGCCGATCGCCTCGTCGCCGACGTGCCCGTCGGGTGCTTTCTCTCGGGCGGCGTCGACAGCTCGGTGGTCGCGGCGCTGCTCGCCGACGAAAAGCGCCGCCGTGGCGACGGCCCCCTCAAGACCTTCACCATGACCTTCGAGGCGCGCGCCTACGACGAACGCACGCGCGCGCGGCGAATCGCCGAACACCTCGGCACCGAGCACACCGAGCTTCCGGCGAGCACGCGCATGGCCGATACGCTCGACGACATGGTGCGGGCGTTCGGCGAGCCCTTCGGCAACCCCACCGCGTTTCTGATCGGGGATCTATCGCAAAAGGCACGCGAACACGTGAGCGTGGCGATCGCCGGTGACGGCGGCGACGAGGTCTTCGCCGGCTATCCCCGCTACCGAGGCGGCCTGATCGCCGGAACCTACCGGCGCCTTCCCGGTTGGCTTCGACGCGTGGCGGCCGAACGCGTTATGCCGATACTGAAAGAGAGTTCCGCCGGTCACCATTGGCCCCGGCGCATACGCGAGTTCGTCAACGGCGCCGAGCTTCCCGATGACCAGATGTACGCGTCCTGGGTCGAGTACTTCTCGCCCGACGAACGTCAACGCCTTCTCGGCCTCGAGAACCCGCCGCTCCGGCCCATCTCCACCCTTTATCGGACGGCACCGTCGTCGCATCCGTTGGACGTCATGCAGCAGACGGATCTTTTGTCGTTCCTGCCCGGCAACCTGCTCGCCTACGGGGACGCCATGAGCATGCGCCACGGGCTCGAGCTGCGTCTGCCGCTTCTCGATCATCGCCTGGTCGAGACGGTCGGACGGTTGGCGCCCGAGGTTCGAATCGCCGGCGGAATGAAGGGGCTTTTGCGGCGCGCTGCGCGAAAGCTCCTGCCGGACCGTCTCGTCACCCGGACCAAGCGCGGATTCAACCCACCTTTGGGGCTTTGGCTCAAGAGCGAGCTGGCGCCGCTCATTCGTGATCGGATTACGCCCGCGACCATGGCCGCGGCGGGTCTGGATTGGCCGGCGGTCGCGCGCATCCTCGAGGAACACGAACGCGGACGGCGCGACGTGGCGCTGAAGGTCTGGGCGCTTTTGGTGCTCGAACGTTGGCAGGCGACTACGTGAGCCCCCTCAGGGACCTGCGCACCCTCGCATACTTGCGTCCCGAACAGATTGTCCGACGCCTTTGGACGCGCGCGCTTCGGCCCTGGTACGCGTCCGCGCTCTACGACCGCTACGTGCTCGGCGCCGGGTCCGTGGCCGAGCCGCGACATCTCCCGCCCGCGCTTTGGCCCGCCCACGGCGAGAACGGTCGGCGCATCCTCGAGGGGCGAATCCGCCTCGTCGGCCAGGAACGCCCATTCCCCATGCCGCCGGACTGGCGCGCCTGCGACCGGTCACTCCTGTGGCGGTTCAACCTTCACTACTTCGAGTGGCTCGGCGACCTTGCGGCGGACGACGATGAGCGCGCGAGGAGGCGCGCGCGCGCGCTCATCGAGGACTGGATCGCGAATCACCGCCGGCCGCGCCTACCCGCATGGCATCCCTATCCCCTGTCTGTGCGCCTGTACGCCTGGATGCGGCACGCGCCGTTCGTCCTCGAAGGCGCGGACGATTCCTTTCGCCAGCAATTCTTCGCATCCCTGGACCGCCAAGCTCGCCACCTCGCCCGGGTGGTTGAGTGGGACGTGGGCGGCAATCACCTGATCAAGAACTTGAAGGCACTGGTGGCGGCCGGTCACTGCCTCGCCGGTCACGAACGGCACGCCCGAGGCGCGACGGACGCCCTTAGAGAGGCACTCGAGGTCCAGGTTCTGGCCGACGGGGGCCACTACGAGCGTTCGCCTTCCTACCACCTGCAGGTGTTGTGCGACCTCGTCGATATCCGGGCGCTGCTCGCGGACGCCGATCCGGCGCACACGTGGCTGGACGAAACCATCTCTCGTATGGCCGCGGCGCTGGCCGCCTTTCGCCTGGGCGACGGGGGCCTGGCGCTGTTTAACGACGGGGACGTCGGCGACGCCGAGCTTCTGGAAGAACTCGAACGCCGTCTCGGCGGACTTTCGGACCCGCCCCCGGTCCTCAGCGAGACCGGGTACGCCCGAATGCAGCGCGCTGAGACCATCGTAATCATGGACGCCGGCCGGTGTTGCCCCGACGATCTTCCGGCCCACGCGCACGCCGACACACTGGCCTTCGAGTTCTCTTTCGGACCACGGCGGATCGTCGTCAATTGCGGCACCTTCGCCTATCAGGACCCGTCCTGGAGAAACCGTCTCCGGGGCACGGCCGCCCACAGCACCGTCGGCATCGACGAAGACAACAGCGCCGAAGTCCATGGGACGTTTCGCCTCGGCCGCCGACCCCGCAAGGTCGTCTGCGAACGCTCCGACGATGAAGCGGGCGCCGTCGCGGGCGGCAGCCACGACGGTTATCGCCGATACGGCCTCGTCCACCACCGCCGGCTGGTTCTCGCCGACGACGGCCGGCGGCTCGCAGGCGTGGACCGGATCGAACGACTGCGTCGCGGCCGCGCCCGTCGTCTCGCGACCGCACGGTTCCACCTTCACCCGGATGTCACCGTCACGCCCGGGAATCGAGACGACGAGCTCAAGCTTTCCCTTCCCGGCCGGGAGCTGTGGTCGTTCGCGGCGTCCGGCGAGAGAGTTCGCGTCGCCGAAAGCGTCTACGCGCCGCGCTTCGGCGAGATGCGCGCGACGCGCCAAATCGTGGTGGAGAAGGCCCTTGAGACGAGCGATACGGTTCTCGAATGGGAGTTCGTCGAAAGAGGCGGCGCGTAATCCAAGTCCTTGCGTCCCCGGCTGCCACAGAGGCGGATTACAGTAAAATTGGCTGGATTCACGCGCCCGCCGGATCGCTGCTAAGCGATTTCGACCGACCACGATCCGGTCTAGTGTCGCGAAGCGTGCGGACCGGTGTAGACTGCGATCATGAGCTGGCCCGACGCCGCCGCCACCGTCTTCGTCGTCCTCGTCGCTTCGTTCGCCGGCACGCGCCTGGCGCTTTGGGCGCTTGGGCGGCGTGCCATCCTCGACCACCCGAACGAACGTAGCAGTCACGTCACGCCGAAGCCGCGCGGCGCCGGTCTCGCGGTTACGGCCGTCGTCGTCGTCGCATGGGGCGCCCTGGGAACGGGCGCCCCTTCGTTCGAGCGGGCCGCGATCCTCTCGGTCTGTGCGGGTGCGCTTGGGCTCGCGGCCCTTTCGTTCGTCGACGATCTCAAGGGGCTTTCGGTCGGCTGGCGGTTGCTCGGCCAGTTCGCCGCCGTCGCCGCTGTCCTTGCGGCAACGGCGGAGCGCGGTGCCTATTTCGCCGGAATCCTTTCCCCCGCCGCCGATCTATTCGCCGCGGCCTTGTTGTGGGTGTGGTTCATCAACCTCTTCAACTTCATGGACGGGATCGACGGGATCGCAGGCGTGGAGACCGCGTCGGTCGGTTTCGGCGTGACCTGCGCCGCCCTGCTCGCCGGCATCGGCCAGACACCCGCGTTGCTGGGCCTTACGATTGCGGCCGCCGCGTTGGGCTTTTTGTGGTGGAACTGGGAGCCCGCGAAGGTCTTCCTTGGCGACGTGGGCAGCGTGCCGCTCGGGTTCCTCTTGGGATGGCTCCTTCTCGATCTGAGCGCGCGGGGGCTTTGGGCGGCCGCAGCGATCTTGCCGTCCTACTATTTCGCCGATGCCACCATCACGCTCGGCCGCCGCGCGCTCAAGCGCGCGCCCGTGTGGCAAGCGCATCGCGAACATTACTATCAGCGCGCGGTCCGGCACGGGCGTACGCACGCGGCCGTCGCGAGCGCGATCCTGGTCGCCAACGTCCTGTTGATCGCCCTTGCGGGCCTCGGCACGATCGGGTGGACCATTCCGGCGCTCTTGGGCGCAGCCGTCGTCGTCGGTGTTCTGATTTTTCACCTTGCCTCCGGCCGACGGCCCGACAACGGCGCGCCGGCCCCGCCGCCGGCCGCGGTTTGAGAGCGCCTTTGCACGCGAAACAATGAACATCCTATTCCTGACCGAGAACTTTCCGCCGGAGACCAACGCCGCCGCGACCCGCGTCTTCGAGCGCGCCTCCTATTGGGTCCACTGGGGTCACCAGGTGACGGTGATCACCTGCGCCCCCAACTTCCCGCGCGGGAGGCTCTTCGAAGGCTACGAGAATCGGTGGCGCCAGGTCGAGAACATGGCCGGGATTCGCGTGGTCCGGGTCAAGACGTTCATCACTCGGAACGAAGGCGTGGTGCTGCGCACCGTCGATTTCCTGAGCTTCCTGGTCACGGGCGCGAGCGCCGGGTTTCTCGAGAAGCGGCCGGACGTGGTGATCGCCACCTCGCCGCAGTTCTTCGCCGCCGTCGCCGGTTGGACGGTCGGCGCCACACGCGGGGTTCCGTTCATCTTCGAGCTAGGCGACCTCTGGCCCGCGTCGATCGTCGCCGTCGGCGCGATCCACGATAGCGTGCCGCTGAGATGGCTCGAACGGCTCGAACTCTTCCTCTACCGCCGGTCGGCGTGCGTTGTCGCGCTGACCCACTCGTTCAAGGAGAACCTGACCGCACGCGGAACCTCGCCCGACAAGATCGCAGTCGTCATCAACGGCGTCGATCTGTTCCGTTACGCGCCCCGGCCCAGAGACGAGACCCTGTCGGAAATATGGAACCTGAAAGACCGGTACGTCGTCGGATACATCGGCACCCACGGTATGGCGCATGCCCTTCGCAACGTTCTCGACGCTGCGGATCGCTTGCGCGACGAGGAGAACTTTCGCTTCATCCTGGTCGGCGCCGGCGCCGAGCGAACGGCCCTCATGACCGAAGCGCGCAATCGCCGGCTCGACAACGTGATATTCGTGCCCCCACAACCGAAGGACAAAATGCCGGCGGTCTGGAGCCTGTGCGACGTGGCGCTCGTCCATCTTCGCAACACCGCCATGTTCAAGGAGGTGATCCCATCGAAAATGTTCGAGGCGATGGCCATGGGACTGCCGATCATCCTGGCGACGCCCGAGGGCGAGGCCAGCCGGATCGTGGCCGACGATCGCGCCGGCATCTGGGTGTCGGCCCAGGACCCCGACGCCCTCGCCGAGGCCGTCCGTCGCCTGATGTACGATTCCGAGACCCGCCGGACGCTGGCAGCCCAAAGTCTCGCCGCGGCGCCGAAGCACACGCGCGAGACCCAGGCACGAAAAATGCTGGCGGTGCTGGAACTGGCTGCGGCCGGCCGAGGCGCCGAGGTCGGCATCCTGGTACCCACGTGAGCACGGTCGTCGTCACCGGCGGCACGGGGTTCATCGGCCAAGCGCTTTGTCCGGTCTTGCGGGCCGCAGGCCACCGCGTGGTCGTGACGACGCGCAATGCCGGACGTTCACCGTCGGACAGCGGCGTTGTGGTGCGGACGAGCCCGGAACTCGGTCCCGAGTCCGATTGGCGGGCCGCTGTCGCGGACGCGGATGTGGTCGTTCACCTGGCGGCGCGCACCCACGTCATGGTCGATCGCGCGGCCGATCCCGCGGCCGAGTATCGGGGAGTCAACACCGACGGAACGCGGCGGCTGGCCGAGGCCGCGGCCCACGCAGGTGCGCGGCGGTTCGTGTTCCTCAGCACCGCCAAGGTCAACGGCGAGGACTCGTCCGCCGCGCCGTATCGCGAGACCGACCCGCCCATGCCGCTCGACGCGTACGCCAGTTCCAAGATCGCCGCCGAGCGCGCGCTGACCGGGATTCGGGCCGAGACCGGCCTGGAAACTGTTGTCCTGCGCCCGCCCCTGGTCTACGGCCGCGGGGTCAGGGGGAATTTTCTCGTGCTGCTGAAGCTGTGCGAGCGCGCGCTCCCCCTGCCGTTGGCGGGAATCGCCAACCGGCGAAGCCTGCTCTACGTCGGCAACCTCGCCGATGCGATCCTTCGTTGTCTTGACGCGCCGGAGGCGGCGGGCGAAACCTTCCTTTTGCGCGACGGTGAGGACGTCTCGACACCCGAGCTGGTCCGCCGTGTGGCGGGCGCCTTGGGGCGGCCGTGCCGGCTGTTCCAGGTTCCGCCCACCGCGCTCCGCTTCGCCGCGCGAATGGCCGGCCGGGAGGAAAGTGCAGGGCGGCTACTTGACACCCTTACCGTCGATGACGGAAAAATCCGCCGCGCCTTGGCCTGGACCCCGCCCTATCCTATGGCGGAGGGGCTACGGGAGACGGCCCAATGGTTCGCATCGCAGGCCCGATCCGAGGGCTTCGGCGAATAGGGGCGACACGGGAACCAGCTGATGCCGAATAGGTTTCTGCGACTTGGTCGCCACCATCTCGCCTTCGCCCACGACATCGTCATGGGGGCGGTCTCGTTCGTCCTTTCTCTCTATCTGCGGCTCGGCGATTCGTTCTTCTATTACTCGCCCGAGCTCGTGTTTAGAGGAACGGTGATCTTCACAGTCGTGGGCGCCGTCGTCTTCTGGTCCATGGGGCTTTATCGCGGCGTGTGGCGGTATGCGTCGCTGAACGACATGATGGCGGTCGGCCGCTCGGCGACGCTCGCGGTTCTGGGCTTCCTTGCGGTGCTGTTCCTGTGGTCGCGTCTGGAGGGCCTGCCGCGCTCGCTTCCCTTCATCAATTGGTTCGTGCTGATTGCCCTGCTGGGCGGTCCGCGCTTCCTGTACCGTATTGTGAAGGACGGGACCTTCAATTTGAGGTCCGAAGGCGACGACCATCGCCGCGTGCCGGTACTTTTGGCCGGTGCCGGCGACGGGGCCGAGCTGTTCATCCGCGCGTTGGGTCGCGCGCGCGAACAGAACTACCGCATCGTCGGCATCGTCTCGGAGCGACATGACCGCGTCGGACGCCACATCCACGGGCTCGAGGTGCTCGGAACCCTCGACGAAATCCCGGCCGTAGTCGAAAAGCTCGCGGCCCAGGGCAAATCGCCCGAGCGCCTTGTCCTGACCCGCGACGATCTGGACGGCGCGCGGGTCCGCAAGTTGCTCGAGGCCGCCGACCAGACCGGCATGACCTTGGCCCGGTTGCCCCGCATGACCGATCTGAGAAGCGAGGTGACGGACAGGATCGAAGTCAAGCCGGTGGTCATCGAAGATCTTCTGGGGCGACCGCAAACGCCCCTCGATCGCGAGGCGATGCGCGCACTCATCGAGGGTCGCCGGGTGCTGGTGACCGGCGCCGGCGGCAGCATCGGCACCGAATTGGTGCGTCAAACGAGCGACTTCCAGCCGGCTGAGATCGTGCTCCTCGACAACTCCGAGTTCAATCTCTATTCCGTCGAGCTCGAACTTGGGGATCGCCATCCCGGACTGCCGCGGCGCGCGATCCTCGGTGACGTGCGCGATGCCTCACGCGTCGACGAGGTCATCCGCGGCTGCGCGCCGGAGCTTGTGTTTCACGCGGCCGCACTCAAGCACGTTCCGCTCGTCGAGGCGAACGTCGCCGAAGGCGTTGCGACCAATGTACTTGGAACGGTCAACGTGGCAGACGCCTGCCTCAACGCGGGTGTCAGCGTGATGGTGCTGATATCGACGGACAAGGCGGTCAATCCCACGAGCATCATGGGCGCGACCAAGCGGATCGCCGAGCAATACTGCCAGTCCCTAGGCCGCCAGCCCGGAACCGAGACCCGTTTCGTCACCGTCCGGTTCGGAAACGTCCTGGGTTCGACGGGTTCGGTTGTGCCGTTGTTCCAGCGGCAGCTCGCGCGCGGCGGGCCGATCACGATCACCCACCCGGAGATGAAACGCTACTTCATGACCGTCCGCGAGGCCATGGAACTGGTTTTGCAGGCCTCGGCGCTTGGAAGCCGCGGCGTTTCCGAGGACGGCAAGATCTTCGTTCTCGACATGGGCGAGCCGGTCCGGATCCTGGATCTCGCGAAGCAGATGATCCGGCTTGCGGGCTTGCGCCCCGACCACGACGTGAAAATTGAAGTGATCGGACCGCGCCCCGGCGAGAAACTCGTCGAAGAGACGATCCACGGCGGCGAGGCGTTGGTCCCGACCGACTGCAAGGGTATCCTGCTGGCCGCCCCGCGGGCGATGGACCTGGACGTGCTGCGCCGATCAATCCGCGATTTGGTGGACGCGGTTTCGAGCGCCGACGTTCGCCGAACCGCCGGTATTCTCGAAGATCTCGTGCCCGAGTACGTGCCCTGGGTCGCCGCCGCGCCCAAGGCTGCCTCCGGTTGACGCTGGCGTCAGCGCATCGACCGGCGTTTGACGAAGGATCGACATTGCCATGCCGAAGATGATCCGCCGCGCGTTGATTTCCGTCTTCGACAAGACGGGGCTCACCGAGCTGGGCCGGGGCCTCAGCGACCGCGAGATCGAAATCGTCTCTACCGGCGGGTCGGCCAGAGCGTTGAGCGACGCCGGCGTTCCGGTGGTCGAGGTCTCCGACTACACGGGTTTCCCCGAGATCCTCGACGGGCGCGTGAAAACTCTTCATCCCAAGATCCACGCCGGGCTTCTGAGCCTTCGGAGCAATCCCGAACACGAGGCGGCCATGGCCGCCTATGATTTGCAGCCGATCGACCTATTGGTCGTCAATCTGTATCCGTTCGCCGAGACGCTCGCGGCCGGCGCGGACGAGGAGGCCTGCATCGAGACCATCGACGTGGGCGGCCCGGCCATGATCCGGGCGGCGGCCAAGAACCACGCGTTCGTAACCGTCGTCGTCGACCGATCCGACTACGGCGCGCTGATCGAGGAGATCGCCGCCAACAACGGCGCGACGACGCTGGCGTTTCGAACCCGCATGGCGGCGGCCGCCTTCGCGCGATGCGCGGCGTACGATTCCACCATCGCCACGTGGTTGGCGCGCGCCTCGGAAACGCCGTTTGCGCGCACCATGACGCTTGCGGGCGAGATCAGGCTTCGCCTTCGCTACGGCGAGAACCCGCATCAAGAGGCCGCGCTCTACGTCGGCGCCATCGGCGACGACCCCGGCATCGCCAACGCCCGGCAACTTCAGGGCAAGGAGCTCAGCTTCAACAACCTCGGCGACGCCGATGCCGCGTTCGAGCTCGCGAGCGAATTCGACGCGCCCGCGGCGGTGATCGCCAAACACGCGAATCCGTGCGGCGTGGCCGTGGCCGCGACCCTTGAGGCGGCTTTCGCCCGGGCGCTCGCCTGTGATCCCATGAGCGCGTTCGGCGGAATCATCGCGCTCAACCGGACCCTAGATGCGGCGACGGCCGAGCGTATCTGCGCGCAGTTCGTGGAAGTCGTGGTCGCCCCCGACGCCGAAGAGGACGCTCGCGCGGTCCTGGCCAAGAAGAAGAACTTGCGCGTCCTCATCACCGGCGGCATGGCCGACCCGGCTGCGGGCAGCACTGCGGTCCGTGGATTGAGCGGGGGTTTCCTGGTTCAACGCCGCGACAACGCCGTCCTCGCGGACCGGCTCGAGGTGGTAACCAAGCGCCAACCCACCGAGGCCGAGATCACCGATTTGCGCTTCGCGTTCACCGTCTGCAAGCACGTGAAATCGAACGCGATCGTCCTCGCCAAGGGGGGCGCGACAGTCGGGATCGGCGCCGGACAGATGAGCCGCGTCGATTCCGCCCGCATAGCCGCCTGGAAAGCGGCCGAGGCGGGCCGGGACGCGGGCGAGAAGACGAGCCGCGCGAAGGGTTCGGTCGTCGCCTCGGACGCTTTCTTCCCGTTCCCGGACGGACTCCTCGAAGCTGCCGGCGCGGGCGCCACGGCGGCGATCCAGCCCGGCGGTTCGGTGCGCGATGACGAAGTGATCGCGGCCGCCAACGAAAAGGGCCTCGCCATGGTGTTCACGGGTGTGCGCCACTTCCGCCACTAGCGCGTTATCGGTGTAAGCGGACGAAGCTCTGACGGCGACCACCGCAGCGGCAAGAATAGACCGGGCGCGAGATCCCTCTCGCGCCCGGTTCGTTTCCGTGGGTTCCGGCACCGCTGTCTCGTGCGCACGATCCGCTAGCGCATCCGGCGATCAAGCTCGCTCGGGCTCGCGCACCGTGAACAGAAGCGCGAAGCCCGCAATGAAGAACGCGAGCACCGTTGAAAGCCCAAGGCGCTGGCTCTCGAACGCGGCCGTGATCGTCGCCACCAGGAATGGACCGGCAAAAGCCGTCGCCTTGCCGGTAAGCGCGTAAAGGCCAAAAAACTCGGTCCGAAGCTGGGCCGGCGCAAGCCGCGCCATCAGGGTCCGGCTGGCGGCCTGGGTGGGGCCGACGAAGACACCTAAGAATCCGCCCCAGAACCAGAACCAGAACGGATCGGTCACGACCACCGCGCCCAGCACGCAACCGATGAGGCCCACGAGCGCAATCATGATGGTGCGCTTCGAGCCCAGCCAGTCATCGATCCAGGCAAAGGCGAACGCACCGGCGCCGGCGGTGACGTTGAGCACGATCCCGAAGACGATGACCTGATCTAACGTCATGCCGAAGGTCCCGGCGGCGTAGATGCCGCCGAAGGCGAAAACCGTCGCAAGGCCGTCCGCGTACAGCATGCGCGCGACGAGGAACCGCACGAGATTTCCGTGGTCACGAACCCGCGCCAGGGTGGCGATCAGGGTCCGCACGCCGCGGACCACGCCTGCCCGGAGGGCAAGATCGCTCGGCGGGCGATCCGGCGTGAACGCGAACAGCGGCCACGAGAACGCCGCCAGCCAAAGGGCGACCAGGGGCCCGACCACGCGTACGTGCTGGTAGGACTCCTTGTCGAGCCCGAGCCAGGGGCTATCCACGAGGACAAAACCCATGAGCGCCAGAACCAGCGCCGCCATACCGCCGAGATAGCCGAGCGCCCAGGCCCAGCCCGACCAGCGGCCCATGCGCGACGCGCCGACAAGGTCGGGCAGCATGGCGTTGTTGAAGACGATTCCAAACTCGATTCCGACCGTGGCGACGACGACCCAGGTGAGCGCCCAGCCTACGAATTCGGGCGCCGGCGCGGCGTACCAGAGCATCGCAGAGGCACAGGCACACAGGCCTGTGAACGCGATCAACCAGGGCTTGCGACGTCCACCGGCATCGGCGACGGCGCCGAGAATCGGACTGAACACGGCGACGACGAGACCCGAGGCGATGGTCGCGTATCCCCAGAGTTCGGTACCGCGTATCGGGTCCGCGACGATCGCCTGGGCGAAATAGGCGGAGAAGACGAAGGTGATGACGAGCGTGAAGAACGGCGAGTTGGCCCAGTCGTAAAGCGCCCAGGAAACCAGGGCCGGCGTCGGCGCCGAGCCGTCGTTTCGCGGGCCTCGCTCGATGTCCGCCAACGCGGCGCTACGCCTGTTCGGGCGCTTCGGTCAGGGCCTGCAAGCGCCGCGATGCGACCGCCAACATCGAGAAGTCGACCGCATCCACCTCGAGGATCTCGGAAAGCAACACCTCCGTGCTTTGCACCGCTTCCGCGCGATCCTTGAACCACAGCTCGATGGCCCTGTCGGCGTCGCCGTCGGGCCTGGCAACGCTGAGGATTCGCGAGGCGAGCGCGCCTTGGCTCGCGAACAGATCCTCGATTACGGCCGCCGCGGCGAGCTGCTGCCAATGGTTTTCGGGTTCGATGCGCTCGGCGGCGGCGCGCAGCCGACCGAGCTGGAACCGCGCGCCGATGGCGAAATACAGCCGCGCGATGTCGACCACCTTGCCCCGGTGCCTCTGCGCGAGGCGAACGATGTCGAGCCCCGAGATCATGTTCAAAAGACCCGCCACCCGCAGGGCCAGAATTCGCGGCGCGCCCTTTTCCACCAGCGCCTGCGCGCGCGCCTGCAAATCGCCGAGGTAGTGCCGGGGAAGGATTCGCGGCAGCGACGCCGCAATGGTTCGAATTTCCGGTGCGAAGGAATCGTAGGTTGCGGCCATGTCGATGGGGTGGACCGAATGGCGCAGGAACCACAGCGTTCCCCGCTCGATCAGGCGGTTGACCTCCAACAGGATGTCCGTCTGAACATCGGCCGGGACTTTGTTGTCCAGCCCCTCGACCGCGCTCCAGACCGCGCGCACATCGAAGATGTCGCGGGTGACGATGTAGGCGCGGGCGACGTCGGTCGGCGGCAGCCCCGACCTTTCGATCATCTGGGTTACGAAACTTCCCCCCACCCGGTTGATCATGCTGTTGGTGGCCAGCATCGCGACGATCTCGCGGCGCAGGCGGTGGCGCAGGATCTCACGCTTGAACCGCGTGCGAAGCGGTGTCGGGAAATAGCCGATCAGGTCTCCGCTAAGGCGAGGATCGTCGGGAAGCTCGGATCCCAACAGCTCGTCGTAGACCCAAATCTTGGCGTGCGGCATGAGCACCGCAATTTCGGGCCGGGTTAACGGCTGCTTCATCGCGGCGCGCTCCGCCAGCACTTCGTCGTCGGGCAGGACCTCGACATTACGGTCGAGGCGCCCGGCGCGTTCGAGCATGCGCAACATGCGAATCTGGTCGTCGAAAACCTCGATCCCACGCGCGCGCACCATCGATATCGCCTGGGTCTGGAGGTAGTTGTTGCTCAGCACGAGCGACGCGACCTCGGCGGTCATTTCGGCCAGCAACGCATCGCGCTGCTTCTTCGACAACCGCCCGGACGTCACCGCCGAATCGAGGAGGATCTTGATGTTCACCTCGTGGTCCGAGCAATCGACTCCGGCCGAGTTGTCGATGGAGTCGGAGTTGAGCCTTCCGCCACCCAGCGCATATTCGATCCGCGCCCGCTGCGTCATGGCGAGGTTCGCGCCCTCGCCCAAGACCCGGCAGCGAAGCTGTTTGGCGTCGACGCGCAGGGCGTCGTTGGCGCGGTCCCCGGCCTCGGCGTGGCTCTCGTCGCTGGCCTTGACGTAGGTCCCTATGCCCCCGAACCACATGAGGTCCACCTCGGACTTCACGATCGCCTGCATCAGCTCGTTGGGCGCGAGCGTATCCTTGGACAGCGCAAACCGCCGCCGGACCTCGGGCGATACGGTCACGGTCTTGGCCGAGCGCTCGAAGACGGCGCCGCCCTTCGAAAGGACCTTGGCGTCGTAGTCACTCCACGATGACCGCGCCAGGCCGAACAGGCGGCGGCGCTCGGCGAAGCTCTTTTCTGGATCGGGATCCGGATCGACGAGGATGTGCAAATGGTTGAAGGCGCCGAACAACTTGGTGTGGCGGGAACGCAGCATTCCGTTGCCGAACACGTCGCCGGACATATCGCCGACGCCGACCGCTGTGAACTCTTGCTTCTGGATATCGAGGCCGATCTCGCGGAAGTGCCGTTTGACCGACTCCCACGCGCCCCGCGACGTGATTCCCATCTTCTTGTGGTCATAGCCGACGCTGCCGCCCGAGGCGAAGGCGTCACCGAGCCAGTAGCCGTAGCTTTCGGACAGGCCATTGGCGATGTCGGAGAAGGTCGCGGTGCCCTTGTCGGCGGCGACCACCAGATAGGAGTCGTCGCCGTCGCGCCGCAGCACATCGGACGGCGGCACCACGCGATCGCCGACGAGGTTGTCGGTGACGTCCAACAGGCCGCGAACGAATGTCTTGTAACAGGCGACGCCTTCGTTCTGGAACGCCTCGCGGTCACCGCCGGCGGGCGGGCGTTTGACGACGAAACCACCCTTCGAGCCCACGGGAACGATCACCGCGTTCTTGACCTGCTGGGCCTTGGCAAGACCCAGGACCTCGGTCCGGAAATCCTCGGGCCGGTCGGACCACCTAAGCCCCCCGCGCGCAACCAGCCCGAACCGAAGGTGGACACCTTCGACGCGCGGGCTGTAGACGAAGATCTCGCGCATCGGCCGGGGTAACGGCAGCTCGTCGAGGGCCCGGCTGTCGAACTTGAGCGAAAGCCGGTCCTTGGGCGCCCCGTTGTCGCACTGAAAGGCATTGGTGCGCAGCGTGCTTTCGACCGCATTGACGAAGCGCCGCAAGATTCGATCCTCGTCGGCGCTCGAAACCGCGTCGAGCGCGACACCCAGCTCGTGGCGGACGCGCCCGGCGCGCCGAGCCGAATCCCCGCTTTGGCGCGGGTCGAACAGGGCTTGGAAATAGGTGACGATCAGACGCGCGAGCGTCGGGTTGTTGGCGAGCGTCTGCTCCATGTACGCCTGGGAAAACGGGATCCCGATCTGGCGAAGGAACTTGCAATACGCCCTAAGCACCGTGACCTCGCGCCAGTTCAAGCCGGCAAAGAGCACGAGGGCGTTGAAACCGTCGCTCTCCATCTCGCCATGCCAGACCCGGCCGAAGGCGTCCTTGAAGTTGGAACCGACGGAACGGACATCGACGGCCGAGCGGTCGCGCGTGGCCATTCCGAAGTCGTGGACCATGACAAGGTCCGTATCCGTCCCGCGCGGCCGGATCGCATAGGGAACCTCGTCGATGACTTTGAGTCCCATGTGCTCGAGCATCGGCAGCACGTCCGACAACGGAACCTGCCTGTGGGGACTGAAGACCTTGAGCGCGACCCGGTCGGTCGACTGGTTCTCGGGTCTGTAGAACTCCATCGCGGGCGCGTCCGTCGCAAGCGCTTCCTCGATCTTGGGAATGTCCGACATCGCTGAGCGGGCATCGAGACTCTCACGATACGCCGATGGGAACGCGTCTGCGTATTGGCGCCGTAGCGGATCCGCCTTTTCCTCGCCATGGGCCGCGATCAGCGCCTCGCCAAGCTCATCGGCCCACGATCGGGTTGCTTCCGCCACCTCGCGCTCGATCGCGCTTGGATCGTAAGTCGGAATCCTACCCGGCGTGGTCTGGACAATGACGTGCAGGCGCGCCAGCGGAGCATCGGAAAAGTGGATGTAGTGGGCACTGGTCTGACCCGCGAACGCTCGGCCGAGGATGTCTTGGATCCGCAGCCTGAGTTCCGTGGTGTAGCGATCGCGCGGCACGTAGATCAGACACGAGACGAACCGTTCGAATTCGTCGCGCCGGATGAAAAGCGCGACGCGGTGACGATCCTGTAGGTACAGGATACCCATGCCGGTGTTGAACAAGTGATCGTCGGAGACCTGGAACAATTCGTCGCGCGGAAACGTCTCCAAGATGTTCTGTAGCGCCTTGCCATCGTGGCTCGCCGGCCCGAAGCCGGCCCGGTCGACCGCCTTGCGGAGCTTTAGTCGCAGGAGCGGGATGTCGCGCGGGCTGAGGTTGTAGGCCGCGGACGTGAACAGGCCCACGAATTGGCGTCGCC
>JASMAE010000330.1 GCA_030754475.1 Rhodospirillales bacterium | reverse complement strand
TCGCCTCGATCCTGAACGCGACGACGCCCTTGTTCACCGTCGTCGTGGCTCACGTCCTGACCCGCGACGAGAAGATGATACCGAGCCGCATCGTGGGCGTTGCGCTGGGATTCGTGGCTGTCGTCGTAGTGGTCGGCCCGGACGCGCTGCAAGGCGCGGGGGCCGAGGTCGCAGCCCAAATCGCGGTCCTGGGAGCCGCCATCTCGTACGCTCTGGCCGGCGTGTTCGGCCGGCGCTTCTCGCGTCTCGGCGTGGACCCGTTGGAAGCCGCAACCGGTCAGGTAACGGCCGGAGCGCTGATGCTTATCCCCTTCGCCTTGTTCGTGGACCGGCCTTGGGGCCTGACGATGCCGTCGGCGGAAATCTGGGCGGCGGTGCTGGGCCTTGGGCTGTTGTCGACCGCTTTGGCCTACGTGATCTATTTCCGAATCCTCGCCCGGGCGGGAGCGACAAATCTGTTGCTGGTCACCTTCTTGGTGCCGGTGAGCGCCATCGTGCTGGGCGCGGCCATCCTGGGGGAACGCCTTGCGGCACACGAGATCGCGGGCACTGCGGTGATCGTCCTCGGGCTCGCAGCGATCGACGGCCGGGCTGCGGCGGCGCTCGGACGCCGGCTCAGATTGGGAACTGGTCAGGTCTAGGACGGCACCGCTTGCGGTGTGGATGCGCTACAATCGCTGCGCTTGCGCGGGGCGGTCCGAGGGCGATCCTTCCATGAAGCCTTTCCATTCGTCGGTCTCGCGCGCGTTCGCCGAGTTGCCAAGCGCTGCGCGCGGAATCGCGTTCATGCTGGCCGGCGGACTCCTGGCCGCTTTTATGATGGCCATGGTCCGCCACGTCTCCGAAGGCCTCCATCCCTTCGTCATCACGTTCTGGCGCTCGCTCTTCGGTGTCGCCTTCCTGGTGCCGCTTTATCTCCGCCACGGGATCGCACCGCTGAAGACGCGGCGCCACGGGATGCATCTGGTGCGCGGGTCGATGAACGCCGTCGTGACGCTTTCGATGTTCACGGGTTTCAGCATGATCCCGCTCGCCAAGGCGGCCGCGTTCAGCTTCTCGGGCCCGCTGTTCTCGACCCTTCTGGCGGTGTTGCTGCTGGGCGAGGTCCTGCGATTGCGCCGCGTCGTCGCGCTGGTCTTCGGGTTCACGGGCGCCCTCGTCATCATGCGTCCTGGATGGATCGCGATCGACGCGGGATCGCTCTACATGCTGCTGGGCGCCGCCACCTGGGGCGGTGCGACGATCGTCGTCAAGATCCTCGTTCGGACCGAGGCGAGCACGACCATCGTCATGTACATGAGCCTCTATGCGTCGGCGTTCGCGCTGATCGCGGCGATCCCGGTATGGCAGATGCCGGACGCGAACCAGTTCGCCTGGCTCGCCGCTCTCGGCGCATGCGGCAACCTGACCCACATCTGCTTCGCCCAATCGCTCAAGGTCGCCGACGTGTCTTTGGTCCTGCCGCTCGATTTCATGCGCCTGATCTGGTCGGCGATCATCGGATACGCGATCTTCGCCGAAACACCGGTGATCTGGACCTGGCTCGGCGGGATCATGATCTTCTCGGCCGCCACCTACATCGCCGTCCGCGAAGGCCGGTTGGGCAAAGCGGCGACCGTCCGCACGCAAAGTTAGAGCACTATCCGAGACGAGGGGTTCGCGTCATGCCAGAATAACGGCGCGCGCCGATTTGCGTGCAGCGCGCCGCACCTGAGGGGCGCGCGCCTTTGCGCTTCTTCTGGGGCAACGCCTTTGCTCGCCTCCTTGAACAAGATCATCGGCGTACCGGGGACGCTGCGGGGCATGGTCCTCATGGTGCTTGGCGGCCTCGCGGGCCAGGTCATGGTCGTGCTGGTCCGTCAAGTATCGGCCGAGCTTCATCCTTTCGAGATCACCTTCTTTCGCGCGACATTCGGCTTGATCGCGCTCACGCCGCTGTTCGCCCGTTACGGGC
>JASMAE010000329.1 GCA_030754475.1 Rhodospirillales bacterium | reverse complement strand
GGCGGCGGCCGGGTGGTGATGCAGGACCTGCCCCGGATCGACGCGGCGATCGCCGACGGCAGCCTTGGCGACAGCCCGGCGCTCGCGGCGTTCATCGACCGCCTGCGCGAGAGCGGCGGCGTCTGCCACCTGATGGGGCTTCTTTCACCGGGCGGCGTGCATTCGCACCAGGACCACATCGCGGCGCTAGCCCGGATCGTGGCCTCGGCGGGAGTACCCGTCGCCGCCCACGCCTTCCTCGACGGCCGCGACACGCCGCCTTCGAGCGCGCTTCGATACATGCGCGCGTTCTCCGCCGCGCTCGGCGACATCGCCGGCGCCTCGATCGCGACCGTGAGCGGGCGCTACTACGCCATGGACCGGGACACGCGCTGGGATCGCGTCGAGAAGGCCTACCGCGCGCTGACCGACGCGCTGGGCGAGCGCGCCCCGAACGCCGAGACCGCCATCGAGCAGTCCTACGGCGCCGGCGTCACGGACGAGTTCGTCGCGCCCACGGTCGTCGACGGCTACGGGGGCATGAAGGATGGCGACGGCGTGATGATGGCCAACTTCCGCGCCGACCGGGCGCGCGAGATCCTGGGCGCGCTCGTCGATCCCGCGTTCGACGGCTTTGCACGCCGACGGACACTCGCGTTCGCGGCCAAGCTGGGCGTGGTGGCGTACTCCGAACGGCTCACGGCCCACATGGACTCGGTCTTTGCTCCGCCGATCCTCGAGAATTTCCTCGGACAAGTGGTCGCCGAAGCGGGCGCGCGCCAGCTCCGGATCGCCGAAACCGAAAAGTACGCCCACGTTACGTTCTTTTTCAACGGCGGCCGCGAGGAGAGTTACGCAGGCGAGGAGCGCATCTTGGTACCGTCGCCGGGTGTGGCCACCTACGACCTCCAGCCCGAGATGTCGGCGTACGAGGTCACCGACAAGCTCGTCGAAGCGATCGCGTCGGCGCGCTTCGACCTCGTCGTCGTCAACTACGCCAACGGAGACATGGTCGGCCACACCGGAGATCTGGCGGCTGCAATCAAGGCCGCCGAGGCGGTCGATGCCTGCCTGGGCCGGCTCGCAGCGGCGGTGAGTGAGGCCGGCGGCGTGTTGTTGATCACCGCCGATCACGGCAACGCCGAAACCATGCGCGATCCCGAGACCGGACAGCCGCACACCGCCCACACCCTGAATCGGGTTCCGCTGGTCATGGTCAACGCGCCCCCCAGGGTCAAAGCGCTTCGCGACGGCCGTTTGGCGGACGTGGCGCCGACCGTGCTCAGGCTCATGGCGCTTGCGCAGCCTTCGGAGATGTCGGGCAGGTCCCTGATCGAGGAAGAGGGTGTTGAGAGCGACGCCGCACAGTAGTCCCGCCCGGCGCGCCGCGGTCGCCAGGGGGATTGTCGTCGCGGCGCTGTTCATCGCCGCGGGCCAAGCATTCGCGGCCGACGAATCCGGGACCGTCGGCGATCGCCTGCACGAGGTGGAACGCGCGCTCGAGGCGGGCCGCGGCGAGGCGGTCACGCTGAAGCGAAAGGCCAGCGAGCTCGCGCAAAAACTGGAAAGCGCGCGCAGCGAATCCGTAGCCGCGGCCAAGGCAATCCAGGACCACGAAGCCGAGCTGTCGCGCCTCGAGGCCGAACTCGCGGACCTGGTCCGCGAAGAAGCGGCGATGCGCGGCCAGCTTTCCGGCCGGCGCGTGCAACACGCCCGGGTGCTGTCCGCAATCGAACGTCTGGCCCGGCGGCCGCCGGCCACCTTGATCGCCGAATCGATGCCGCCGGGCGATATCGTGCGCAGCGCGATCCTGCTGCGATCGGCGGTTCCGGCCATCCAGACGCAGGCGCGGCGACTCAATGACGAGCTCGGGGCGTTGGCCCAGACCAGACGCGAGAAGACGGCGCGGCGCGAGGCTCTCGACGCCGAGACCGCCCGGTTCGAAAGCGAACGTGCGCGCCTGACGGCACTGGTCACGGCCTATCGCGACATGAAACGGCGGACCGATGCCGAAAATCGAGCCGCGCGGGACCGCGTGCGCGTGCTCGCGGGCAAGGCCCAAAGCCTGCGAGAACTGCTGGCCCGTCTCGCCGAAGAACGGCGCGAGCGCGAATCGCGCGTGAAGGCCGAAAGAGAGCAGGCCGAAGTCCGAGAACCTGCGGCGGCCGGCGAATCGCCACCACGTGCCGCCGCCCCGCCCATCACAAAGGCGCGAGGTTCGCTGACCTTCCCCGCCGCCGGCCAGGTGGTCGGGCTCTATGGCCAAGCCACGGAATCCGGCCTTTCGCGCAAGGGAATCATCATCCGAACCCGCGACGAAGCACAGGTCGTGGCCCCCTACGATGGACTGGTCGTGTTCGCGGACCGCTTCCGCGGCTACGGGCAACTCTTGATAATCGAACACGGCGAGGGATATCATTTCCTCTTAGCGGGTCTCCGCCGAATCGACACCGAGACCGGTCAGCGCGTGGTTGCGGGCGAACCGGTTGGCCTGATGGGACGAGAGACCGAAGCGGCGCCGACCCTCTATCTGGAGTTTCGTCGCGACGGACAGCCCATCAACCCACTCCCTTGGCTCGCAGCACGAAAAGGTAAGGTACGAGGATGACAAAGCGAACGATCTTGGCGGCAATGACGGCGGGGGCCCTTTTGGCCTTGCCTGCGGCGGCGGCCGAAGGACCCAACAACACCGACGACACGTACGAGCTCTTGAACCTTTTCGGCACGGTCTTCGAACGCGTCCGCGCGGACTACGTTGAAGAGCCCGGCGACCAGGATCTGATCGAAGAAGCGATCAACGGCATGCTGACCTCGCTCGATCCGCACTCGAGCTACCTCAACGCCAAAAGGTTCCGCGAGACCCAAGTCCAGACCCGAGGCGAGTTCGGCGGCCTGGGAATCGAGGTCACCATGGAGAACGGGCTCGTCAAGGTGGTCTCGCCTATCGAGGACACGCCGGCGTTCCGGGCCGGCGTCAAGCCGGGCGACCTGGTCACCCATCTGGATGAAAAACCGGTGATGGGAATGACGCTTTCCGACGCGGTCGAGATGATGCGCGGCCCGCCCGGATCGGATCTGGTGCTCAGCATCCGCCGCGAGGGACGCGAGCCGTTCGACGTCACCGTGACCCGCGCCGTCATTAAGATTCAGTCGGTCAAGTCGCGGTTGGAAGGCGCGGTGGGCTACGTCCGCATCACCCAGTTCAACAGCCAGACCAACGGCGGGATTGAACGCGCCTTCGAAGGGTTCAACGAGCAGCTCGGCGACAAGCTGCGGGGCGTGGTGCTCGACCTCCGGTTCAACCCGGGCGGTCTACTCGACCAGGCGATCGCGGTCTCGGACGCCTTCCTCGAGCAGGGAGAGATCGTCTCCACCCGCTCGCGCCAGTCCGACGACACCCAGCGCTACAATGCCCGGCCCGGCGATCTCGCCCGCGGCCTGCCCATGGTGGTGTTGATCAACGAAGGTTCGGCGTCGGCGTCCGAAATCGTCGCCGGCGCGCTTCAGGACCACCGCCGCGCCATGATTCTCGGAACCAGGACCTTCGGCAAGGGGTCCGTGCAAACCATCATCCCGCTTCCCGGGCACGGCGCCATGCGCCTGACCACGGCGCGGTACTACACGCCCTCGGGACGGTCCATTCAGGCGAAGGGAATCGATCCGGACGTGGTGGTGGCGCAGGCGCGGGTCGAGGAGGTGGAACAGGAGCGCCGCCGCCGCGAGGCCGACCTCAAGGGCGCGCTCGACACGCCCCACGACGGGGGCGGCGCGACCGCGCCCGACGAGGGCCCGCCGGATTCGGAAGCGAAGCCAAGCGGTCCCGATCTCAACGGGGATTATCAGCTCGCCCGCGCGCTCGACTTCCTGAACGGTTACACTTTCTTCTCAATACACCAGGCCGAGTAAGGGCGCGCCGAGAACCTTGAAGTTTCCATTTCGCCGCAAGCGCAAACCGGACGACGACGACGACCTCGACGAGTCCGAGACCGTCGAAGACGATTCCGATGCCGGTGTCCTGGCCGCGCCGGACGACTCGGATGACGAAGACGGGCCGGATACAGAGGCCGCCGCGCGCGACGAGGATGAGGACGCCGCACGCGTCGAGGCGGAAGAGGACGAAGACGAG
>JASMAE010000328.1 GCA_030754475.1 Rhodospirillales bacterium | reverse complement strand
GGCGTCGGCGCCAACCGCGCCGACGAGGCGATCGAGCTGGCCCAGGCCGCCAAGGATGCCGGCTGCGACGGGATCCTGTTGCTGCCGCCGTTTTTCGTGAAACCCTCGGACGACGACATCGTTGCCCATTTCGCGCGCGTCTCGGACGCGGTCGACATCCCGATCATGGCCTACAACATTCCGTCCGCGACGGTGAATTTCCTGACGCCCGATCTGGTCTCGCGCATCGCCGACATCGAAAACGTGGTGGCGCTCAAGGAAAGTTCGCAGGACTTCGTCAACTGGTACAAGACGCTGCAGCTCGCCGGCGACCGCATCCGGGTGTTCATCGGCCCGGCGTCGAAGTACGGCTTTGCTGCCGTCCGCATGGGCGCGCACGGCTACGTCGAGGCGTACGCGAACTATTTGGGGGCGGAGGCGGCCGAGCTCTACTTCGCGACCGTGAACGGCGACGACGCACGCGCACGCACGCTGCAGGCGCGGGCGCGCACCTTGCGCGACCTGGTCGATGTTCCGGGCCAGAACATCTATGCGTCGTTCAAGGCGGCCATGAACGTGCGCGGGCTTCCCGGCGGCTATCCCCGGCTGCCGCTTCGCCCCCTTCCCGATGTCCATCTGGCACGCTTGCGCGACGGTTTTGCGGCGCTGGACCTGAGCCTCGCGGACGCCTTGCCGGCGGTGGCCGAGTAGCCGGGCGCCAGCAGGCCGCCACGACGGCCCCGCCAAACGAATTCCTGCGCGCGCGTCCGGCCTCTTCGGGGCGAGGCGACGCGTTTCAGACGAGGACTCGCAAGCCGCATGGGTGAACGAGACGAGGTGTTGGACGAGACCGACGTGCTGATCGTCGGTGGCGGCGTCATCGGCTGCGCCACGGCGTACTACTTTGCGCGCGAGGGCGGCGAGTGCCTGGTCATCGACCGGACCGATCTCAACACCGAGGCCTCGGGCCGCAACGCCGGCAGCCTGCACGTGCAGCTCCAATCCATGATCTTCAAGGAGGATACCGAGGAAGTCATCCGCGGCCGCGAGGAGACCCTGCCGCTGTTCATGGAGGCGGTCCGGACCTGGAAGCAGCTCGACGCCGATCTCGACGACGATTTCGAGCTCAGCGCCGAGGGCGGGCTGATGGTCGCCGAGACCGAGGACCAGATCCGCTTCATGGAGCGCAAGCAAGTGCGCGAGCGGCGCCAAGGGATCGACGTCGAGATCCTGGACCAAGCCCAGGTCCACGCGATCGCACCCTATTTGTCGGACCGCATCATCGCCGCCGGACACTGCCCGCACGAGGGCAAGATGAACCCCTTGCTCGCGACCTTGGCGCTCGCGCGCGGCGCCGAAGCCGCCGGGGCGCGGATCCGCCGCCACACCGAGCTTCTCTCGCTCGCGCGCGATAACCAAGGCTTCGAGGCGCGGACCGACAAGGGCGTGATCCGCGCCCGCCGCGTGGTCAACGCCGCCGGACCCCTTACGCCGGCCATCGCTGGCATGATGGGGATCGACCTGCCCGTGAAAACAAAATGCATCCAGGGCACCATCACCGAGCCCACGGCGCCGGTGGTGAAGCACCTGGTCTATCACGCCGACCGCATACTCACCTTCAAGCAGGTGGGCAACGGCAACTTGCTTATCGGCGGCGGCTGGCCGGCGCGTATCGACCCCGAGACCGGGTTTCCGCGCGTGCTTCGCCAAAGCATCGAGAGCAACATGTGGGTCGCGATGCTGATCATGCCCGAGGTCGCGCACCTGCGCCTGATCCGCTGCTGGGCGGGCATCAACCTCAAGACCGACGGGCGGCCGATCCTGGGCGAGGCGCCCGGTTTCCCCGGCTTCTTCAACGCGGTCCCGGCCGACGCCGGGATGACGCTGGGACCCGTAACCGGGCGGCTGGTGGCCGAAACGCTTTGCCGTAAGAACGCGACCTTCGATCTCTCACGGTTTTCGATTGAGCGCTTCGCCTGAGCGCGCGCCGGCGCGAACGCGTCGCCAGCGTCTAGTCGGCGGGCAGGGTGAAGACTTCCTGGGGCGTGCCGACCCCGCGCAGCGCGTGAAAGCCTAGCGATACCAGTTTCCCTGGAAAACAGCGTTTGAATTGGGCCGAGATGAGGAGGGAGTGGTCCAAGGTTTTGCACAGGTCTTGTAAGCGCGCGGCCTCGTTGGCGGCGGCGCTGATGACGGTGAACTCGAGCCGCTCTGGAATGCCGACGTTGCCATAGGTGACGTCCCCTTCGTGCAACGCCAGGCCGAAGCGCAGCGCCGGCTCGCCCCGTCCCGCTCGGGCGCCGTTCAGGGCATGGATGCGCGCCTCGGCATCAATCGCCGCAGCCAGGGCGGCGTGGCAGGCGTCCTCGGTGCTGCAGCAATTCCGGGCGCGCTCGGTGATTGCGGCCGATGCCTCGCCGGTCGGGAAGATCGCCAGCACCGCGTCTCCGACGAATCGCAACACTTCGCCGCCGTGATCCAAGACGGCCCCGGCTAAGCAGTCGAAAAAACTGTTGAGGATTCCGAGGAACGCTTGGCGCGACATGGTGTCCGCCATGACCGTCGAATCCCTCAGATCGGAAAACCAGATCACGGCGCTGATATCCTCACCGTCACCCCGTTTGATAAGGCCGTTGAGGACCCGCTCGCCGGTATGCTTGCCGAGATAGGTGTGCAGCAAGGTTGCGGCGGTACGGTGCAAGGCGTGGGTCTCCAAAACGCACGCCAGAACCGGCAGCATTTCGGATATCTGTGTCAGCTCGTCGGTTGCGAAGCCGCCGGGCCGGTTGCAGGCGAAGGTGACCACGTTGATCTGGCCATCGGAAAACGCGAACGGCATGGCCACGTAATCGGTCGCGCCTTCGGCGCGAATCTCCTCCAGAATCGGGAAGTCGAGCTTGGCTCCGGGAACGTCGAGGCGTCGGCGGATGCCCCCGGCGCCTTCGAAAATGCCGGCATAGGGGCTGGCCCGATATTCCTTCGTGTCCTGGCTTCCGTGCGGAATCGGAGACGCCTCAACTGCGTCGGCGTCGCGACGCCAAGTGTAGCGGGTCCCGACGAGTTGGGGATGGAGGGTCAGAATGACGAGCTGGACCCGCCACAGGGATATCCCGCCGGCGACCGCGCGTCGGTACAATTCACCGAGGAGTTCCGGCGTCTCCGCGACATTGCGCCCCTCGGCCAGCAACCACTCGGCAAGCGGATTGGCGCGCCGGGACACACGTGCGCCCAACGTCGAAGGACGCGTCAGTTCCGTCACCCTCGGCACGGTTTTTCTACGCGCGCGCGTCAAGGCGAAGGGCCCTCGCCGCGGTCCGCCGTGAGATTCGAGGGACCGCTCATCCGCCTTGCGCCTTTTGCAGGACCGATTCTATCGGACAAAGGCCGGATATCGTGACATAGGCCCCGGCGCTCGGCGGAACCAGCGCCACGATGAAGATCCAGATCGCCAGCACCCGGCCAAACGTGCGGATGCCGTCTTCCGCCTTCGCGGCGGCGAAAACGACGAAGAAGCCCAGCGTCACAAGAAAGGTGGCCGGAATCAGACTGAAAAAAAAGCACATCGAAATCGCCTCCAAGGTTGGCGGGAAGTGGGGATCCCCGGGTGACCATGCGGCGCGAGACTTCTAATTCGCCACGCGGCAGCCGCATTTGTCCAGGAACTGCTTCATCTTTTCGAAGTTCGTCATCTCGTCGTCGCCACAGAAATTGCGCATCGCGGCTAGCTCGCCCTCGTCGAACCTCCTCTCGCCGCATCGCTCCATGAACGCCTTCATCTTCGCGAAGTCCGGCTTTCCGCCATCGGCGCAACACCGGTTCATCATCTCGTCCATCATCGCGAGCGTCCTTCTTCCGGAATCTTACCGGCCAACCATCAGGGACGGCGCCTCGCGACAATCAAACAAGCGTCGGCAAACATCACCCCATCCCCGGTCGCGATGATCGTGATCGGCTCTCTGGGTTGGTCTGACAGTTGCGTTCGGCGTTAGGTCAATTTGGATTTTGCGACAATGATCGGTGTCAATTTGCGATGAACATCGCGATCCATAGGCTGAGCGAGGGTCGCCGTCCGAAAGATTTCGAAAGGAGGCTTGCGATGAGAGCGATCGCGATCACGGTTGCGCTGTTCTTCGGATTGCTGTCGCCCGTATGGGCGGACGCACTGAATGATCTGAAAAAAGGAATCGCCGCCGACGACAAGTACAAGTTCGATCGGGCGACAAAGCTGTTCACGCGCGCGATCGATTCGGGCCAGCTTTCGGAAGAAGACCTTTGGGAAGCGCATTTCCATCGCGGCGATAATCTCATGCTCGACCCCGACTCCTACGATCAGGCCATTGCCGACTTCACGCGGGCCATTGAAATCGATCCCTATCGCGAAGCGAACTGGAACTTGGCGTACGAACGGCGCGGCACGCTTTATGAAAAGCAGGGTCGATACGATCGGGCGATCGAGGACCTCACGAAAGCCATAGAGATCACGAAAGCCCTGGAGAAAAGCCCCGCTCAGTCACACTATTACCAGCGAGGCCGTGTCCATGAACTGGCCGGAAATATCGATCAGGCCATCGCGGATTACCGAAAGGCGATCGAAATCTTCCAGGCGCACGGGGCGGCCAATCGAGCCCTCGAACGGCTCGGCGTGTCGCCGTAGGAGTCGGGCCGAGCGCGGGAATTCCGAACTCGAACCTTCGGCGCCGGCGACCGAGCGGCCGGTAACTGAGGGGGGGGGGTGCGGACGGCGCTTCGCCGGCGCTTTCCTGACGGGGCGCGATCGCGCTATCTTGGCGAGCGAATTCGGCGCAAATCCGTCGCGGAGCGGAGAGAAGGAGGAATCGACGTCATGGCGGACTATCCCGTGGGCATGAGCACCATGTCCTACATCTTCACCCATTCGGCGCGTGCCTGCCTCGACCACCTCGCCGACAAGGGCTTTCGTCTGTTCGAGCTGGTGATCTTTCCGCCCCATATCTGGCCCACGACCCTGGACGAGGCGACCAAGCGCGAGATCGCAACGCTCGTTGCCGACAGGGGGCTTACCCTCACGTCGCTCTGCTATCCGGTACTCGACAACAACATCAACAGCCCGGTGCCCGAGGTGCGCCGCTTCACGATCGACATGTACAAGCGCGTGATCGACCTCGCCGGCGACTGGGGCGTGCCACGGGTACTGGTGATTCCGGGCCCGGTGCATCCCTATTTCCACCCGCCGTACGAATGGCTGATGGAGTGGTTCGCCGAAGGCCTCCGCGAGCTCTCGCCGCACGCGCGTGGCGCGGGCGTCAAGCTGCTGGTCGAAAACGTCCAGTACACGTTCCTTCCGACCGTGACCGAGATCGCCCGCGCGCTCGACGAGATCGGCGACGAGACCATCGGCATAAACTACGACGTCGGCAACGGCGTCATCGCCGGCCGTGATCCGGCCGCGGACTTGCGCCTGATCAAGGACCGGCTCGGGCTGGTCCATTTCGCCGACGTCAATTACCCCGATGAGGCCAGGAAGATCCCGATCGGAACCGGCACCATCGATTATGCGGCGATCCTCGAGGCCTACCGTGCGATCAACTATTCGGGGCCGTCGATGCTCGAGGTGATCAGCGACGAGGACCGCGACGCGAAGATGGTCGCGAGCTGCGCCTCGCTCGCCGAGCTCGGCTGGGCCCCGCTCAGCGGCTGAGCGCGCGGAGGAAGGCGGCCAAGATGTCGGTTCAGACGCGTCGCGCCGAGGCCGTCGCCGAGACCATCGCGCTCGTGCGCGCGCGAGTGGAAGACGGTGCGCTCACGCCCGAGATCCTGGCGACGATCAAGGCGCCGATAATCGCGCTGGCCGCCCGCGAAGAGCTGTTCCCGGCCGAACATTGCCCGCCGGGCGACGCGACGCACGCCGGCATGTACCGCCTCAGCGAGGATGCGGACCGGCTTTTCGCCCTTTACGCGTCCGCCGAGAAGCCCGGGTTCAAGGCGCCGCCTCACAACCACACCACCTGGGCGGTCATCGCCGGCGTGCGTGGCGCCGAGCACAACGTCTTCTACGCGCGCACCGACGACGGTGCCGAGGTCGGCGTCGGGACCCTTGAAAGGGCGGGCGAGTTCGCGGTTCTTCCAGGGACGACGGCGGCGTTGATGGCGGAC
>JASMAE010000327.1 GCA_030754475.1 Rhodospirillales bacterium | reverse complement strand
GAAACTGGTCGCCGCCGGCAAGGCTGACCTCGCCATCTCGTATCAGCCGCAGCTTCACCTTCAGGTGGACCATGGTCTGCCGCTGATGCGCATCGCGACCGTGGTCGCAAGCCCCTTGACGACCCTGATCGTTCTGCCCGGCGGTCCGGTCGCGGACCTGGCCGACCTCAAGGGCCGGCGGATCGGCTATTCGGTCGCCTTCTACAAGGATCTGTTGCTGCCGGCGATGCTCGCGCGCCACGGGCTCACGCTTCAGGACGTGGACACGGTGGCGGTGAGCTTTGCGCTCTCGCAGGCGTTGCTCGCGGGCCGCGTCGACGCCACCATCGGGGCGTTTCGAAACTTCGAGCTGAACCAGATGGCGCTCGCGGGCCATGAGGGGCGCGCCTTCTTCCCCGAAGAGGAAGGGGTTCCGGCATACGACGAGCTGATCGTCGTCGCCAACACGGCATCACTCGGCGATTCGCGTCTGCCAGCGTTTCTCGACGCGCTCGAACGCGGCGTTCAGTACCTGGTAAACCATCCGGAAGAGAGCTGGCGGCTGTTCATCGGCGCGAACCCTGCCCTCGACGACGAGATCAACCGCCGCGCCTGGCGCGATACTTTGCCCCGTTTCGCGCTGCGGCCCGCGGCCTTGGATGGCCATCGCTACGACCGATTCGCCCGATTCCTTCACGCCCAGGGATTGATCGCGCGCGTGCCGCCTGTCGCGGATTACGCGCGCGACGTGCGTTAAGGGGCCCCCAGCGCGCATGCTTCCGCGCCCAACGCGAGCGCTTTCGCCAATTCCAATTGTCGGGTAAACCATCGCCCGGACGGGCCCGCGCGCCGGAACGCGCCGGCGACGGGGGCGATGGGAAGGGACGCGCATGGCGAAACCCGAATCCGCGTCGCGGTTGACGGCGAGTGTGATCGGCGCCGCCGCTCTTGTCCTTCCGTCCGGGATCGCGATGGCGGCGACGGGCGCCGCGCCGAACGCCGACTTCACCGGCCACTGGGTAGGCTTCGCCTCGATCGTCATCTTCGTCCTCGCGCTTGCGCTGGTGATCGGCGAAGAGGCCATCCACCTGCGCAAGTCGAAGCCGGTCATGGTGGCGGCGGGGATCATCTGGGCGCTCGTCGCCGGCGCGTTCGTGCAAGCGGGCGACGTTCACACCGCCGGAGCGGCGGTGCGCCACAACCTGCTCGAGTTCGCCGAGCTGTTCCTCTTCCTGCTCGCGGCGATGACCTACATCAACAGCATGGACGAGCGCGGCGTGTTCGACGCGCTCAGGGCGCGGTTGGTATCGCGCGGATTCTCGTTCCGGGCCCTCTTCTGGATCACGGGCGCAATCGCGTTCGCCCTTTCGCCCATCGCCGACAACTTGACGACGGCCCTTCTCATGGCGACCGTGGTCATGGCGGTAGGTGTTGGTCAAAGCCGGTTCGTCGCCGTCAGTTGCGTCAATATCGTCGTCGCCGCCAATGCCGGCGGTGCGTTCAGCCCGTTCGGCGACATCACCACGCTGATGGTCTGGCAGAAGGGCATCATCGCGTTCGAGGAATTCTTCGTGCTGCTGATCCCGTCGCTGGTCAACTGGCTGGTGCCCGCGGCCATCATGATGATGGCTCTTCCCGCCGGACGCCCCGATCCGTTGGACGAAACGCCGCGCGTCCTCGACGGGGGCTGGGTGATGATCGGGCTCTTTTTGGTCACCATCGCGCTTGCGGTGTCGGGGCACAACTTCCTTCATTTGCCGCCGGTGGTCGGAATGATGACCGGGCTCGGTATTCTCAAGCTTTACGGTTACTACCTCGAGCGGCGCGACCATTTCTTCCCGGCGCCGAGCGAAGATAGTCTGGGGCAAAGCGGAATGATGGAAGGAACGGCGCCCGACACCCGGCGCGCCGCCGACCGCCCGCCGGCCTTCAACGTCTTCAAGGCGTTGCAACGGGCCGAGTGGGACACGCTGATGTTCTTTTACGGGATCGTGCTGTCCGTCGGCGGCTTGGGCACGCTCGGTTATCTTGCGCTCGGATCCCAGCTCATGTACGGTGATCTTGGCCCGACCACCGCGAACATTCTGGTTGGCCTGTTGTCGGCCTTGGTGGACAACATCCCGGTCATGTTCGCCGTCTTGTCGGTGCTTCCCGAGATGGACCACGGCCAGTGGCTGCTCGTCACGCTGACCGCCGGGGTCGGCGGATCGTTGCTCTCGATCGGCTCGGCCGCCGGCATCGCGGTCATGGGCCAGGCGCGCGGCGTCTATACGTTCTTCTCACACCTGAAGTGGACCTGGGCCATCGCGCTCGGTTACGCGGCCGCGATCTGGACCCACTTTCTCGTCAACGCCGACGCGTTCCATTAGGCGCCTGTGCCGCCGTTCGCCAGGGACGGCCGGCGCTGATACGGAGGAGCGATCTTGCTTCACTTACTCAGCCTCGCATCGGCGATGGCTCTTCTGTGGATGTTGCTTTCGGGCCTTTTCGATGGCTGGATGCTCGCCCTCGGGGTGGCAAGCGTCGTTGGCGTGGTCACCATCGCGCGTCGCATGGATGTGATCGACAACGAGGGGCACCCGATGCACTTGGGATTGCGCCCGCTGCTCTATTGGCCGTGGCTCATGCTCGAGATCGCCAAGGCCAACATCGACGTGACCCGCGCCATCGCCCGGCCGACGATGAACATCCGTCCCCGCTTGCTTAGCGTGCAGGCGAGCCAGCAAACCGCCGTCGGGCGGGTGATCTACGCCAATTCCATCACGTTGACGCCGGGAACCGTCACCTTGGCGGTCGACGGCGACCGCTTCACCGTGCACGCGCTCACCGTGAACGCCGAGCGCTCCTTGGCGACCGGCGACATGGACCGCCGGGTGCGCGCGCTGGAGGGCGACGGCGGCGAGGCCGGCGCGTGATGTTCGCTGCAGTCGCCATCGCGGTTCTGCTGACCATGGCGTTGACCCTGGTGCGGGCGATCCTCGGCCCCACGGTCTTCGACCGGATCCTATCGGTCAACACCTTCGGGACCCTCACGGTCGTACTGATCGCGGTCTACGGTTTCTTGACCGGTCGTCCCGACTTTCTCGACATCGCCCTCGTCTACGCCCTGATCACGTTCATCGGCACGGTTGCGGCAACCAAGTTCGCGGCCTTCCGGTACTTCGGACGACCCGATGAACGCGTCGATTCGGGAGAGCTGTGATGGCCTGGTTCGTTGATGTCGTAAGCGGGCTCTTGATGGCGGCGGGCGCGTTCTTGGCGCTGGTGGGCGCCATTGGGATCATCCGACTTCCCGACGTGTTCGCGCGGATGCACGGCGCCGGCATGATCGATACCCTGGGAGCCGGCTTGATTCTTGCGGGTCTCATGGTCCAGGCGGGTTTCACGATGACGACCGTCAAGCTCGTCCTGATCGCGATCTTTCTGTTGTTCACGACACCGACCACGACCCATGCGCTGGCGACGGCCGCCTTGAAGAGCGGTCTGAAGCCGATCGGGCACCCACCGAGCGACGAGGATACGGTTCCATCGAAGACCTGATCGTCATCGTCCTGCTTCTGTTCATGGCGGTCACCGCAGTCGCGCTCGCGTGGTTGCGGAACCTCTTCGCGGTCGTGATGCTTTCCGGGATCTTCACGCTGACGGCAGCGGTCGTCTACGTGGTCATGGATGCGGTCGACGTCGCCTTCACCGAGGCCGCCGTGGGCGCGGGCATCGCGACCGTCCTCATGCTTGGATCGTTGGTTTTGACCACTGCCGAGGAAAAAGTCCAACCCCGGCGCGCCATCGCGCCGCTCGCGATGGTGGTGCTGACCGGCGCAATCCTGGTTTACGGCACGCTCGACATGCCCCTCTACGGCGATCCGTCGGCGCCGGCGCATGGCCACGTCGCGCCGCGCTACATCCGCGACTCGGGGCGCGAGGTGGGGCCGCCCAACATCGTGACATCGGTGCTCGCGAGCTACCGCGGCTACGACACCCTGGGCGAGGTGTTCGTCATATTCACCGCCGCCGCCGGCGTCATCGTGCTCATGGGGCGCGGCCGCAGGTTCCGCGGGCGCGCAAAACGGGACGCGAAGGATTCGTAGATGAGTCACATCGTCGTCCTTCGCGTGGTCGCGAAACTGCTGATCCCCGTAATCCTGTTGTTCGCCCTCTACGTCCAGTTTCACGGCGACTTCGGCCCTGGCGGCGGGTTCCAGGCGGGCGTCATTTTCGGCAGCGGGTTCATCCTTTACGCACTCATCTTCGGCACCGCCGTCGCGCGCCGCGCGGTACCCGCCGGATTGACACGGATAACGCTGGCGGCGGGCGTGCTGCTTTATGGCGGCGTCGGCGTCGCCGGGATCGTGTTGGGCGGAAACTACCTCGACTATTCGGTGCTCGCCGACGATGCGCTCACGGGCCAGCATCTCGGTATCACCTTGATCGAGTTCGGCGTCGGGCTGACCGTCGCCTCGGCCATGATCACGATCTTCTACGTGTTCGCGGGTCAAGACCGCGGCCCCGAGAGCCCCGAGCAATGACGTTCCCCGGGCTGTTCAACTACTGGGTCGCGATCGCCCTGATGATGATCGGATTCTACGTGGTCATCGCGCAAGAGAACCTGGTCAAGAAGGTGGTCGGCCTCAACATCTTCCAGGTTTCGGTGTTCGTTTTCTACATTTCGATCAGCAAGGTGAAGGGCGGTTCCGCCCCCATCCTCAGCGACGGGATCGAGCTCTACGCCAATCCCCTGCCGCATGTGCTGATCCTGACCGCCATCGTGGTCGGCGTCGCGACCATGGCGCTCGCGCTCGCGCTCGTGGTCCGTATCCAGGACGCCTACGGAACGGTCGAGGAAGACGAGATCAGGGAACGGGAGGAGTCTTCGTGATCGCCGGACACCTGCCGGTACTCCTGGTCGTTCTCCCCCTCATGGCGGCGCCGGTTTGCGTCTTGCTGCGCAGGCCGGCATGGGCGTGGACGGTGGCGGCGCTCGCGAGCTGGGGCGCTTTCGTCGCGGCGATCGGGCTTTTGCTCCAGGTGCTCGACGGCGGGCCGATCTCGTATCCGATCGGCGGTTGGGCGGCACCCTGGGGAATCGAGTATCGCCTCGACATGGCGGGCGCGTTCGTGGCCGTGATCGTCTCTGCCATAGGGGCAATCGTCGTGCCCTATGCGCGCGCCAGCATCGAGCGCGAGGTGGCGGCGGATCGGATTTATCTCTTCTATTGCATGTATCTCTTGTGTCTCGCCGGGCTGCTCGGGATCACCGCCACGGGCGACGCTTTCAACCTGTTCGTGTTCCTCGAGATCGCGTCGCTTTCCTCCTACGTGATGATCGCGCTCGCCCAGGACCGGCGCGCGCTGACCGCCGCGTACCGCTACCTGATCATGGGAACGATCGGGGCGACGTTCTATCTGATCGGCGTCGGCCTGATGTACATGATGACGGGGACGCTGAACATGGCCGACCTCGCGCTGCGCCTGCCGGCGGTCGCCGAAACTCGCACCATCCTCGCGGCGCTCGCGTTCCTGACGGTCGGCATCTGCCTCAAGCTCGCGCTCTTCCCGCTGCATCTGTGGCTTCCCAACGCGTACACCTACGCGCCGTCGGCGGTGAGCGCATTTCTTGCCGCGACCGCGACCAAGGTCGCCGTTTACGTGTTGATCCGGGTCTATTTCACGATCTTCGCCAACGTCGACGTGTTCGAGACCATGTTCCTTCGCGAGGTTTTGATGGCGCTCGCGGTCCTCGCCATGTTGAGCGCCTCGGCGATCGCGGTGTTCCAAACCAACATCAAGCGGATGCTGGCTTATTCCAGCCTCGCCCAGATAGGTTACATGGTGCTCGGCATCAATTTCGCGACGCTCACCGGGCTTACGGGCGGCATCATCCACCTGTTCAACCACGCGCTTATGAAAGGTGCGCTATTCATGGCGGTGGGGTGCGTCGTATTCCGCTTGCAGGCGGCGAATCTGGATACGATCGAGGGCCTGGGCCGGCGCATGCCGGCCACCATGGCGGCGTTCGTGGTCGGCGGGCTGAGCCTGATCGGGGTGCCGCTGACGGTCGGATTCGTCAGCAAGTGGACCCTGGTGCTGGCCGCGATCGAGCTCAACATGTGGTCAATCGTCGTCGCCATCGTCGGAAGCTCTTTGCTTGCGATCGCCTATGTCTGGCGGGTCGTCGAGATCAGCTTCTTCAAACCGACGCCCGAGGGCGCGCCGGCGATCGCCGAGGCGCCGTTGTCGATGCTAATCCCGACGTGGCTTCTCGCTGGCGCGTGCTTGTGGTTCGGGATCGACGCGAGCACGACGCTGTCGGTGGCCCGGGCAAGCGCCGCCTTCCTGCTCGGAGGCGCGCCGTGAACCCGGCGACGGTGATCCTCGCCTGTATCGCTGTGCCGGTCGTGGGCGCGTTGCTCGTCATGCTCACCGATCGCAGGCCCAACCTGCGCGAATCCGTGACGCTGCTCAGCGCCGCCACCCTCTTCGCCCTCGTCCTGTCCCTTCATCGCGGCGTCGCCGCCGGTGCCCGGCCCGAAGTGCTGGTCGCCGAGATGATGCCGGGCCTCAGCATCGCGTTTGCGGTCGAGCCCTTGGGCATGTTGTTCGCCCTCGTCGCGAGCTTCCTTTGGATCGTCACCTCCGTTTATTCCATCGGCTACATGCGCGGCCACCACGAGACGAACCAGACCCGCTTCTACGCCTGCTTCGCGCTCGCGCTGGCCAGCACCATGGGCGTAGCGTTCGCGGGCAATCTGTTGACGCTGTTCATCTTCTACGAGGTGCTGACTCTCTCGACCTACCCATTGGTCATCCACGCGGGAACCGACGAGGCGAGACGCGCCGGGCGCCTCTATCTCGGGCTCCTGCTCGGCACCTCCATCGCGTTTCTGCTCGTCGCCATTATCTGGACTTGGAGTGCGACCGGAACGCTGGACTTCACGCCGGGCGGCATCGTTAGGGGCTCGGTGCCGGATTCCGCGGTGGCGATCCTGTTGGTTCTCTATGTCTTCGGCGTTGGCAAGGCGGCCGTTATGCCCTTTCACCGCTGGCTTCCGGCGGCAATGGTGGCGCCGACACCGGTGAGCGCGCTCCTACACGCTGTGGCGGTGGTCAAGGCCGGCGTCTTCACCATCCTCAAGATTACCGTTTACGTTTTCGGCCTCGACGTGGTGCGGCAGGCGGCAACGAGCGAGTGGCTGCAGTACGCCGCCGCCGCGACCATCGTGCTCGCGTCGCTGGTAGCCCTGACCCGCGACAATCTCAAGGCGCGCTTGGCGTATTCCACGGTCAGTCAGCTCTCCTACATCGTGCTCGGCGCCATGCTGGCGACGACCGGGAGTATCGTCGGCGGCGGCCTACACCTCGTCGCCCACGCCTTCGGCAAGATAACTCTGTTTTTCTGCGCCGGCGCCATCGCGGTCGCCAGCCACAAGACCGAAGTCAGCCAGATGCGAGGCATCGGACGCGCCATGCCGGTGACCACCTTCGCCTTCTTCGTCGGCAGCCTCAGCGTCATCGGCTTGCCGCCGCTTGGCGGCCTGTGGGGCAAGTGGTACTTGGCGCTGGGCGCGCTCGAGGCCGATCAGGCGATCATGGTGGCGGTCCTCATGGTTAGTTCGCTCCTGAACATCGCCTACCTCATGCCGATCCCCTTTCGCGGCTTCTTCGCCGGCCGCGAAAACGCCCGCGACGGCGCTCCCGACGACCGCGGAGCGGGAATTCTCGAGGCGCCGCTCACGTGCTTGGTCGCCATTTCCGCGAGCGCGCTGGCAAGCGTGGCGCTGTTTCTCTTTCCCGACCCTGTGTTCGATCTGTTGCGTCAGTTGGTGACGCCATAAGGTGAGCCTGATGGACGACGACGGCCGACGCGGAATTTTCGACACTCCCCGCAACGTCAAGGCGGTGATCTACGGGTTGTTCGCCGTATGTGGGGTGTTGTTCGCGCTCGACGGTTTCATCCATCGCCACGTCGAGCACCCCTGGGAATCCTGGTTCGGGTTTTACGCCCTCTACGGGTTCGTCGTCTGCGCGTTCCTGGTCCTGGCGGCCAGGGAGTTACGGAAGATCGTGAGGCGCGACGAGGACTACTATGACGAGTAATTTCGCGCCATTTTTGATCTTCGCGGTCGGCGCCGCCTTGGTGGCGCTCACCCGGGGATGGTCGCGACGAGTCGTCCTTGTCGCGGTCCCCGTGGTGGGCGCGATCAACCTCGCCTTTCTTCCCGAAGGCGGTGGGACGACGATCCAGATGCTCGACTACACCCTGGTTCCGATTCGGGTGGACCGGCTGAGCGTGGTCTTCGGTTACGTCTTCCATCTCGCAGCGTTGATCGGCGTCCTTTACGCCCTTCACGTCCGCGACACGGTGCAGCACGTCGCCGGCCTCCTCTATGCCGGCAGCGCCATCGGCGCCCTATTCGCCGGCGATCTCATCAGCTTCTTCGTCTTCTGGGAGTTGACGGCGGTCACGTCGGTCTTTCTTATCCTCGCGCGACGCACGGACCGCGCCCGGCGGGCGGCGATGCGCTACCTGGTCATCCAGGTGCTTTCGGGCGTCCTCCTTCTCACCGGCACGCTCGTCCGCGCGCACGAGACCGGCTCTATCGGGTTCGACTCCGTCGGTCTCGACGGCCCCGGCGGCGTGCTCATCTTCTTCGCCTTCGGCCTCAAGGCGGCTTTTCCGCTCCTGCACAACTGGCTGACCGACGCCTATCCCGAGGCGACGCCCACCGGCACCGTTTTCCTGAGCGCGTTCACGACGAAACTGGCTGTCTATGCGCTCGCGCGCGCCTTCCCTGGGACCGAGATCCTCGTCTACATCGGCGCCGTGATGACCCTGTTTCCGATTTTCTACGCGGTCATCGAAAACGACCTGCGGCGCGTCCTGTCTTACAGCCTGATCAACCAGGTGGGCTTCATGGTGACCGGCATCGGCATCGGCACCCCGCTCGCGCTCAACGGCGCCGTCTCGCATGCCTTCGCCCACATCGTCTACAAGGCCCTGTTGTTCATGGCGATGGGCGCGGTGCTGCATCGGACCGGTAGGATCAACGGCTCGGAATTGGGGGGACTCTACAAGAGCATGCCGCTGACCACCGTCTTGTGCCTGGTCGGTGCCGCCTCGATCTCGGCGTTTCCGCTGTTCTCCGGGTTCGTCTCGAAGTCGATGGTGCTCGCGGCGTCTCTCGAAGAGGGCTATCACGGCGTATGGTTGGTGCTCCTGTTCGCCTCCGCCGGCGTCTTCCATCACTCGGGCATCAAGATCCCGTTCTTCGCCTTTTTCGCCCGCGATTCCGGGATCCGCACGCGCGAAGCGCCGGTGAACATGCTGCTGGCGATGGTCCTGGCGGCATTCGTCAGCATCTTCCTCGGCGTCTATCCCTGGCCGCTCTATGACATCCTGCCGTTTCCCGTGGACTTCCAGCCTTACACTTCGGTCCACGTGCTGGCTCAAAGCCAACTCCTGTTCTTCTCGGCGGCGGCGTTCACCGTTCTCAAGCTGACCGGGCTCTATCCGCCCGAGCTTGCCGGCGTCAACATCGATGCCGAATGGGTCTACCGCCGGCTACTGCCGCGCGCCGTGCGCCGCGCCGTCGCCGGCCTGGCGCCCCTTGACGCGGGACTGCGCCAGGGCATCACCAAGGGCGTCAGGCGCGTCATCGGCGGGATTGGCCGAATATCCGGACCACAGGGTCTTCTCGCACGCACCCGGACCGTCGGCGGAATGGTGGGCTGGGTCATCGCGCTCTTGGTGCTGTATCTGGTCTTGAACTTCGTATAGAGCAGATCGCGGTCGGGTCGACTCGCGTGGCCGCGATCCAGCGTACGCGTGAATCTGCTCTGCACGATTGAGGTCGGGCGGATCGCGCGCGGGCGAAGACGCGTCGACGAGGCCTCACGGAAACTCGCCTGTCGTTAGAAGATCAAACCGCCGGGCAACGACCCCGCGCGCGGTCATCACCTTTTCCGATTCGCCGCAATCGCGGCCTTGCCGCCCTTAGCGGCCCGCGGGCTTGGCTCCCGGGACCCAGGACTTGACCTTGACCGGCCTCCCCGATTGCGAGCGCAACATCTTGGGTTGCACCACCCGGTCGACGGTGGGCGTCTCCTGGGCGCGGGTGAACGATAGGCGCATGGCGACGAGCGGTATCTCGGCCCGGGGGCCCTTGGCGAAGGCCTTGCGATAGGCCTCCGTATCCTTCGTCAAGCGGGTCAGCTGCTCGGCCGAGTAATGGCCGAAACGCCGCCAGATGCTGATCAGGAGGGCCTCGGCCTCATCGGGCAGGAACATATCCACGTCCACTTCGGGCCGACCCTTGGTAAAGACCTTGTAGACGTTCGGTTCGATCGGCCCCATCTGGTCGGCGACGAACACGGCCGGCATCAGCTTGCGTCCGCCGTAAGCGACCGCGTAGTACCCCTGGGCAAGGAACATCAGCCGATGAAGTTTCTGCGGCTGGAGATATTCGTTGTGGTTGAGCGCCTGGTCGCAGAACCACACGGCTACGTCAACGGCGGTATCGATGTCGGCCGGCATCGTGGTTCTCCGGCGCGGTTGAGACCTAGGCTCGGCGGACGTGCTTGCCCGCTTCCACGCCAA
>JASMAE010000326.1 GCA_030754475.1 Rhodospirillales bacterium | reverse complement strand
GATCGAGCAGATCATGATCGAGAACGGCCGCGGGGTGGGCGACGAGCGGTTCGAGCTCGACCTCTACTTCATTCGCCGCTCGATCGAGCGCCAGGTGCTGGACTCCAACATCAACGAGTTCTACTTCTGCTCCCTCTCGTGTCGCTCGGTCATCTACAAGGGCATGTTCCTGGCCGAGCAGCTGAGCGCCTTCTATCCCGACCTGAACGACGCGCGCTTCATTTCCAATTTCGCCATCTACCACCAGCGCTATTCCACCAACACCTTCCCCACCTGGCACCTGGCCCAGCCGTTCCGGGTCATCGCCCACAACGGCGAGATCAATACGCTGCGCGGCAACACCAACTGGATGGCGTGCCACGAGCCGCGCATGGCCTCGCGTCTCTTCGCCGACCGTATCGACGACATCAAACCCGTGATCCAGCCGGGAAGTTCGGATTCGGCCGCGCTCGACGCCGTCTTCGAGGTGTTCGTCCGGAGCGGACGCGAGCTACCCACGGCGCACGTGCTATTGATCCCCGACGCCTGGACCGGCAAGGCCGCCATGCCACAGGCGCACAAGGACCTCTACGCCTACTCCGCCTCGGTCATGGAGCCGTGGGACGGACCCGCCGCGCTCGCCGCGTTCGGCGGGCGCTGGGTGATGGCCGGGATGGACCGAAACGGGCTCCGGCCGCTCCGCTACGCGCTCACCGCCGACGGCATCCTGGTGGTCGGCTCGGAAACCGGGATGGTGCGCCTCGACGAGACGAGCGTGGTGGAGAAGGGGCGCGTCGGGCCGGGCGAAATGATCGCGGTCGAGCTGAGTGAGGGCCGGTTGTACCGGGACGCCGAGCTTAAGGACCATCTGGCCCGCCGCCAGCCGTTCGGCGAGTGGGTCCGCAACATCACGCAGATCGATTCTCTGGTTCAGTCCCACGCCGTCGCCACACCCGAGTTCGACCCCGATTCCTTGCGCCGGCGCCAGATGTGCTACGCGTGGAGCATGGAGGACCTCGAGCTGATCCTCCAACCCATGGCCGCTGAGGGCCGTGAGGCGATCGGCTCCATGGGCGACGATACGCCGGTGGCGGTTTTATCGGACCACTACCGCGGCCTGCACCACTTCTTCCGCCAGAACTTCAGCCAGGTGACCAACCCACCGATCGATTCGCTTCGCGAGCGCCGCGTCATGACACTCAAGACCCGGCTCGGCAATCTCGGCAACATTCTCGATGAAGACGAGAGTCAGTGCGATGTGCTGCAGCTCGAATCGCCGGTCCTGCTCAACGCCGAGTTCGAGGTCATGCACCGCTCGATGGGCAAATCCGCGGTCGAGATCGAGTGCACCTTCGAGCCGGCCGAAGCCGACGCGGACGAGGTCGGCGGCGCGTCCGCGCTTCGCCGCGCCATCGACCGCATCCAGAGAGAGGCCGAGGACGCGATTCGCGGCGGCTGCGTTCACGTGATTCTCAGTGACAAGAACACCGGCCCGGACCGTGCGCCGGTGCCGATGATCCTCGTCACCGGCGCCGTCCACGCCCATCTGATGCGCCAGTCCCTGCGCACCTTCACCTCGCTCAACGTGCGGGCGGGCGAATGCCTCGACGTCCATTACTTCGCCGTGCTGGTGGGCGTCGGCGCCACCACCGTCAACGCCTACCTTGCCGAGGAGACGATCGCCGAGCGCCATGGCCGCGGCCTATTCGCCGACGCCGATCTCGAGACCGCGCTCGCGCGTTACAAGAGCGCGGTCGACGACGGGCTATTGAAGATCATGTCAAAGATGGGGATCTCGGTGATCAGCGCCTACCGCGGCGGTGCGAACTTCGAGGCGGTCGGGCTGTCCCGGACCCTGGTGGCGGAGTTCTTCCCCGGCATGCCGTCGCGGATCTCGGGAATCGGCATGCCCGGCATCCAGCGCAAGGTGGTGGCCGCGCACCACGCCGCCTTCGCCGACGACGCCACGCCGTTGCCGGTGGGGGGCTACTATCGTTCGCGGCGCAGCGGCGAGCTGCACGCCTTCGAGGGCCGCCAGATCCACATCCTTCAGACCGCCGTCGAAACCGATTCCTACCGCACTTACAAGGCCTACAGCGAGGCAGTGCGGTCGATGCCGCCCATCCATCTCCGCGATCTGTGGGACTTCGAGCCCAGCCAAGCGCCGATTTCGATCGACGAAGTGCAGTCGATCACCGAGATCCGCAAGCGCTTCGTGTCCGGCGCCATGTCGCACGGCGCGCTATCGCGCGAAGCCCACGAGACGCTCGCCATCGCCATGAACCGGATCGGCGCCCAGTCCGATTGCGGCGAGGGCGGCGAGGCGTCGGAGCGCTTCCGGCCGCGCGCCAACGGCGACAACGCGAACTCCTCGATCAAGCAGGTCGCTTCGGCCCGGTTCGGCGTCACCGCCGAGTACCTCAACAACTGCCGCGAAATCGAGATCAAGATTTCCCAGGGATCGAAGCCCGGCGAGGGCGGCCAGCTTCCCGGTTTCAAGGTGTCGGCCGAGATCGCGCAGCTCCGCCACTCGACCCCTGGCGTCACCCTGATCTCGCCGCCGCCGCACCACGACATCTATTCGATCGAGGACCTGGCGCAGCTCATCTACGATCTGAAGCAGATCAACGCGGACGCCCGCGTCTCGGTCAAGCTTGTGGCGCGCGCCGGCATCGGCACCATCGCCGCCGGCGTCGCCAAGGCCAAGGCCGACGTGATCATGATCTCGGGCCACTCGGGCGGCACCGGGGCATCGCCCCAGTCCAGCATCAAGTACGCGGGCGTGCCGTGGGAGATGGGGCTGTCCGAGGTTCACCAGGTGCTGACGCTCAACCGTCTGCGCCACCGCGTGACCTTGCGGGTCGACGGCGGCATCAAGACCGGGCGCGACGTGGTCATCGCCGCCATGCTGGGCGCCGAGGGATTCGGGATCGGGACCACCACGCTGGTCGCCATGGGCTGCATCCTGGTCCGTCAATGCCACAGCAACACCTGCCCGGTCGGCATCTGCACCCAGGACGAGGCCTTGCGTCAGCGCTTCGCCGGAACGCCTGAAAAAGTGATGAACCTGTTCACCTTCATCGCCGAGGAGGTGCGCGAGATCCTTGCCTCGCTCGGCGTCGCTTCCTTGACCGAGATCATCGGGCGCACCGATCTTTTGTTCCAGGTCAGCCGCGGAAGCCCGCATCTGGACGACCTCGACCTCAATCCC
>JASMAE010000325.1 GCA_030754475.1 Rhodospirillales bacterium | reverse complement strand
CGCGATCGTGCCGCCGCCCGGCGCGTAGACCGCCTCGCCGTCGTAGGCCGGAGATTCGGTCAAGTTCAGGACGATCGCGTTGTTGGCGTCAAACTCGTAAAGCTCGAAGTCGTCGGCGAACCTGGGATCGCTCGCGCGCGGCCGCATGACGTCGCGGCCGCGGCCCTTGCCGGCTTCGTTCCGGGGCGAAGAAAACAGATACTTGACGTTTGCGGGGTGTATCGCGCCCTCCCACGCCTCGGCGAATCCTTGGCGGACGTGGCGGACGTCGCCGCTTCCGAGTTCAAGGACATAGATCTGCTGGCCGGGACCACCGGCCTCGCGCACCCCTTCGAGGATCAGCGAATGGGCGTTGCGGCTGAACGATGCCGGGCCGACGCCGCGTCCCTCGAACGTCACCTGACGCGGGTTGGTCAACGGCCTGTCTGCGTCGGCGAACGCGACCGCACCAGGGGTGCTTGCCAGCAAGGTGACGAGTCCCACCGCCGCCGCCGAGCGGGCGCCGCCGCCAATTGTCCGTAGCATGTCGATCGGCGATGCCATTTCGGGCACGACTATAACAAATCCGGGACAGTGCGAGAATGTCGGTGTTTCCAGCGAGAATCGCCCGCGCCCGGCCCGAAGCCCGTTTCGCGTCTCAGACCATCGCGACCGCGCGAACCGGGCACCCCGTCGCGCCCTTGAATTTCACCGCCAACAAGAAGATGCAGAAGCTCGTGACGCGCTCGCGGACAAGGGCGTCGAGGACGAGATTCTCGACGAGATAGACGCCTGTCTCGACCAGGCAATGCTGGTGGACGGGCATGAGGATTCGTTCGTCCACGCCGGGGCGGACTTCGACGCCCATGTTGTCGCAGCCGATGGCCAAGACCCCGCGCTCGGTGAGCCAGCGCGCCGCCTCCTCGTCGATTCCGGGCTCGCCGCTGAGATAGCGCTCGTTGTCGGTCATGTAGAAGCGTCCCCAGCCGGTGTTGATGACGACCACATCGCCGGGCTCGGGCATCGCGCGCGCGTTCTCCACAGCGCGCTCGAGGTCGCCGCGGGTGACCACGCGCCCGACTTCGAGGAAGGCGTCGCCATCGAAGGCGGAGACGTCGAGACAGATGCCGCGGGTGATCATCGGTGGCGCGTTCTCGATCCCCAGCTTCTCGAGGCCGTAATCGGTGACCACCTCGTCGGCGTTGTTGCCGTTGTACATTTCCTCGCCGATTGTGAAGTGGCCGAGCGCGTCTATGTGGGTGCCCACGTGGGTCGTCATCTCGATCCGCTCGAGGTTGGTGCCGGCGTCATTGGTTGCGCCCAACGCGCGCCGGCGCCGGATTCCGTCGCGCCAAGTCGCCCACGACGAGATGACGTAGGGGCCCATGTAGGGCTCGTAGCGGGGCGCGCCCGTTTCGATCACGTGGCTCAGGTCGAACAGCCGGCCGGTCTCGATGCCACGGATCGCTTGCAGCCTTTTCTCCGCCGTCAGCAGGTTCGCGGCGCCCGCCTGGTCGGCCGACCCCCATCGGGAATGATCGTGGAATTTGAGGGTCATGTGGTCGGGATCCTTTCGATCGAAGGGATTTCGTGATGCGTGCCGGCCCGGGCAGGCGGCCCGGACCCTATTCGGTCTCGACCGTGGCGCGCTCGGTGGCCAGAAGCTCGGGCAATCCGACGGTCTCATTCAGGGCGGCGTGCAGCCGCGCGCCCTCGTCGGCACTCATGTCTGTGCTCGTCATGTCGCGCGCGAGATCCGCGTAACAGAGTCTGAGCGCCCGATAGGCGCTGAGCAAGGGCGTCATGGCGTCGACGATCAGGCGGTACCCCATCGCCCCCATTTCGGCGACCGAGAGCCCGATCGCGTGCATGCCGCCGGCGCGCGCCATGTACATGAGTGGATGCGGCAACCGCTCGCCTACGCGGCGCGCGTCTTCCGCGCTTCTCGGCGTCAGCAAGAGCATGTCGGCGCCCGCCTCGTGGTAGGCCTCGGCGCGCCTTAGCGCATCGTCCATGGTGCTCGCCCGGATGCCGTGGGTGCGACCGATGATCAGGAAGTCGGGGTCGCGCCGCGCCTTCACGACTTCACTGAGCTTCATCACCATCAGCTCGGGCGGGATCATGCGCTCGACGCCGATGTGATGGTGCGCGCGCTTGGGAAGGATCTGGTCCTCGATCTCGATGGCCGCGAACCCTGCCGCCTCGGCCATGGCGACCGTGCGCCGCACGTGCATGGGATCGCCCCAGCCGCAGGTGCCGTCGAGGACGAGCGGCAGATCGCACACGGTCCGGATCTCGAGGCCGATCCGGGCCAGCTCGGGCAAAGTGATGCTGGCCTCGAGCCCGCCGTTGACGTATCCCACCGGACCGGCGCCCAAGTAGAGCGCGCCGAAGCCCGCCTCGCGGGCGAGCCGCGCGGTCAACGCGTCGAACACGCTAGGGGCCACGACCGGTTCGGGGCCGCGCAGCCGTTCGCTGAGTGAGGTCATGGCGTCCTCCTTCGCCCAATCGGCGGTTAGGCGAAACAACGCCGCCGTTGGTTTTCGCCATTGATTTTCGCCGCTGGTTTTCGCCGCTGGTTTTCAGTGTAGCATCCGATCGCGACCTTGCCGGCTTCGCGCTTCGCGTGCCATGATCGCGCCCTTCGCACACGCGCCCGCCCGCAGGCCCCCGAGGGCCGCTCGTGGTGCGCGCGCCGCCAACGCAATAACCCGAGGGAGGTTCGCGAAATGGTTGAACTTAGAGGACTCGTCTGCGCGCTCACGACCCCGTTCCGCGACGACCAATCGCTCGACCTCGACGCCTATCGCCGGCTCGTCGACGTCGTCATCGACGACGGTATCGAAGCGATCGTGATCGCCGGCTGCACGGGCGAGCCCTGGGCGCTCAGCGATGAAGAACGCTGGGCGATGTTCGAGACCGCGGTCGATCAGGCAAAGAACCGCGTCCCGGTGGTCGCGGGCTGCGGCGCGATGGTGTCCGCCAACTGCATCGCCCATGCCCGACGGGCGCAGGACGCGGGTTGCGACGCCATCATGGTGCACCCGCCGTTTTACGCGATGCCCAGCCTTACGGAGCTCTATGACTTCTACAAGCAGATCCTGGCGGCGAGCGAGCTGCCGATGATGATCTACAACATCCCGTCCCGCACGGGCATCCATATGACCGCCGACTTGGTCGACAGCTTGGCCGACGAGCCTCGTGTCATCGCGTTGAAGGAAAGCTCCAAGGACTGGCTGGTGCTTTCCGAGATGATCCGCCGCGCCAAGGACCGGATCAATGTGCTCGTCGGTTACGCCGACACCCTGGGCTTGGCGGGCATGACGGAGGGTGCGGTAGGCGTCGTCGAAGCCCTGCTGCCGCCC
>JASMAE010000324.1 GCA_030754475.1 Rhodospirillales bacterium | reverse complement strand
TCCCCACCACTTGGCCAGCTCGTCGGGCTTGGTGAAGGCGTCGAACACGCTCTCGCGCGGGGCTTGAAAGGTGCGCGTCAGCCGTAGCACCGGCCTATCGTCGATCGTTTCCGTCGTCGTCTCCGGATTGGTCATTGTTCTCTCCCTTCGGGTTCGGCTTCTCGTCCAGATAGCTCTCCAACGAATCGAACTGCGCTTCCCAGAACCGCCGGCAGTGATTGATCCACGCATCGGCTGCCACGATTGGGCCCGGCAGGATCGCGCAGCGGCGTACCCGCCCGCACTTTCGCCGGACGATCAGCCCGGCGCTTTCGAGGACCCGCAGGTGCTTGGAAATGGCGGGCAACGAGATGTCGAATGGGCTCGCCAAAACCCCGACCGTCGCCTCGCCCTCGGCGAGTCGGGCGAGGATGGCGCGCCGGGTCGGATCGGCGAGCGCGGCGAAGGTTCGGTTCAGGGACTGTGCGTTATAGTTAACCATTTGGTTAACTATAAAACGCTCCGGACCAGTGTCAAGCGCCGGATCACCCGAGGGCAGGGGCGTTGTTCGGGTTGGGGTCGGCCGCCCGCCGGGACGGCGGCGATGGCGCCGCCTTCGCGAGATCCTCAAGGCCGGCGCGCAAACACCCCTCGCGGGTGTGGCGCCGCGCCATAATATTGAACTGAGCGTCGGTCAGGGTTGGGCGCGGTCGCGGGCGCCGGAATCACGAAAGCGCGCGGCCGCCACGGCTCACGCGGCGAGTTCGTTCTTCACGAACCTCCCGTCCTTCATGATTGCGGCGAAGTGCGCGCCCTGGTCCTGCAAAAGCCCGAGGTCTTCGAGCGGGTTGCCGTCGACCACCAGCAGATCGGCGAACGCGCCCGCTTCAATCACGCCGAGCAGGCCTTCCATGCGAACCACCTCGGCGCCGATGATGGTCGCGCTGTGGATGATCTCGGCCGCGCTCAGCACCTCGGCCCGTACCAGGAATTCCTCCGCCTGATATTCGTGCCAGAAGCCGATGTCGGTGCCATAGGCCATTTTCACGCCGGTGGCGCGCGCGATTTCGAGCGAGCGCGTTCCTGCCGAAAGCACGATCTGGGTCCTCTCCATCTGCTCTTCGGAGTACCCGATCTCGGGTCCGAACCGATCGAGCAGACGAAACGTGATCAGGGTCGGCACCAAATAGGCGCCAGCGGTCGCCATCCGGCGCGCGGTCTCCTCTTCGAGCAGGTTGCCGTGCTCAATCGTGCGCACGCCGGCGTCGACGCAGCGGCGGATGGCGTCGTCCGGGTAGACGTGCGCGCACACGTACGTCTGCGAGCGCGTCGCCTCATCGACGGCCGCCTCGAGTTCCCCGAACGAGTATTGCAACTGCTCGATCGGATCGGCCGCGGACGCGATCCCGCCCGAGCCCATGACCTTGATTTGGTCGGCGCCGAGACGGATTTCGTCGCGGACCGCGCGGCGGACCTCGGCGACGCCGTCGGCGACCCGGCCGATCCCACCGCCCAAGTGTACGCAGGCGCAGGGATCGGCAAGATCGGCGCGGGTTCGCGCATCCCCGTGCCCGCCCGATTGGCTGATCGTCCGCCCCGAGACGAACAGGCGCGGGCCGGTGATGAGACCCTGTTCGACCGCCATTTTGTGGCCGAGATCGGCGCCGCCGGTGTCGCGGAGCGTCGTGAAGCCGCGCATCAGCATGCCGCGCAGGACCTCGGCCTGGGTCGCCAGCGCAAGCGACGGAAGCATGGCCGGCGGTCCGGGAAGTATTTGGTTCGAGACGTGATTGTGGCAGTCGATCAATCCGGGCATCAACGTACGCCCGCCGAGATCGACCGTCTCGACGTCTCGTGCCCGGATCGCGCCGTCCGCGACCTCGGCGATCCGACCTCCCGCGACCAGTACCTGGTGTCCGGTCCGGGCCACACCCGCCCTCGTATCCAGGAGATCGAAGTTGGTGAAGAGAACGTCGGCCAAGACTTGATCCCCTTAGGCGGTCTCTACCGCTCATGGTCAACAGGCGCCGGCGGCCCGGCGCGGGCGCGGGATCGTGCACGCTAAACGAACGCGGGTGCGTGTCAATTCAGTGACGAAGGCTCTCCGTCTTCCGCCCGGTTGAGGTCCGGCGCGGTACCGGAGAGAATGGGCGTCCGATGACGGAAGAACGCACAAGCGCCGTCCGGCGCGGGAACCCGTGAACGTGGGATCGAGGCGGGTCCTGGTGCTGGCCGGGCCGACGGCGAGCGGCAAGAGCCGACTTGCGGTCGAGGTCGCGCGCGCATTCCGGGGCACGGTCATCAACGCCGACAGCATGCAGGTCTACCGCGAGCTCCGCGTGCTGACCGCGCGTCCCGACGCCGCCGCGGAAGCGACGGCACCGCACCGCCTGTTCGGCGTGCTGCCCGCGGCCGAGCGCTGCTCGGCGGGACGTTGGCTTCGGATGGCGACGGTCGAGATCGAGGCAGCGCTGGCGGATGATCGGCTTCCGATCGTCGCCGGGGGCACGGGCCTCTATCTGAAGGCGTTGCTCGAGGGCCTGGCTCCGATCCCAGACGTTCCGCCCGGCGTCGTCGCCCGGGCGCGGGCGCTCCACGCGCGCCTCGGTGGGGCGGCCTTTCGCGACACGCTCCAGCGCCTCGATCCGGTGGCCGCGGCGCGAATACCGCAGGGCGACGAACAGCGCCTGGTGCGCGCGTTCTCGGTGGCGCGGGCGACCGGGCGGCCGCTCAGTGTCTGGCAGCGCGACGGCGTGCGGACGCCGGCTCTCGACGCCGCCTTCGCGATCATCGCCATGATGCCGCCCAGGGACGCGCTCTACGCCGCGATCGATAGGCGCCTGAACGCGATGGTCCGCGCCGGTGCGCTGGACGAGGTCCGGCGCCTGGCCGAGGCGAACCTGGATCCGGGACTGCCGGCCATGAAGGTCCTCGGCGTGCGGGAGTTTCTCGGCCACGTGCGGGGCGAGATCGGGCTTGAGGACGCGCTTCGCGACGCCGGCCGGCGCACCCGCAACTACGCCAAGCGACAGATCACGTGGCTGCGTCATCAACTGGTGGGCGCGCGCATCATAAACGCGCAATATTCGGAAAGTCTTGAGCCGGAAATCTTTTCATTTATTCGGCAGTTTCTGTTGACCGGACATGGCTGAACGACTAGGTTCCGTCTTCCGCGGCCGGGTCAATCGACCGCAAACGACTGGATTCGTGCGCGTTTCGGCGCGTACGCGCCGCCCAGGACGAAGTTGGCAGGAGCGGTCCCGATGACGGATCAAAAGCTGAATGGGTCCCAGATTCTTCTCAAGGCCTTGGTCGACCAGGGAGTCGATGTCGTATTCGGGTATCCCGGCGGCGCCGTCCTGCCGATCTATGACGAGCTCTTCAAGCAGAACGCGATCCGCCACGTCCTGGTGCGCCAGGAGGGGGGCGCCGTTCACGCCGCCGAGGGTTACGCACGCTCGACGGGAAAGGTGGGCGTGGTTCTGGTGACGTCCGGCCCCGGCGCGACCAATTCGGTAACCGGGCTGACGGATGCCCTGATGGACAGCATTCCCGTCGTCTGTCTGACGGGTCAGGTGCCCACGCACCTGATCGGCAACGACGCCTTTCAAGAGTGTGACACCACCGGGATCACTCGGTCGTGCACCAAGCACAACTACCTGGTCAAGGATCCGAACGATCTGGCGCGCGTCGTCCACGAGGCATTCCACGTGGCGCGCAGCGGCCGCCCGGGACCGGTCGTCGTGGATCTTCCCAAGGACGTCTCCATGGGCATGGGGACATATTCGCCGCGCGCCTCGGTGCGCAAGATGTCGTATCGACCCCGCCTCAGGGGCGACTCGGCGATGATCGAAAAGGCGGTCGACATCATGGCCCGCGCGAAGCGGCCGATATTTTACTGCGGCGGCGGCGTGATCAATTCCGGGCCCGCCGCCTCGAAGCGGCTCGGCGAACTCGTTCACGCTACCGGGTTCCCGTGCACGCTGACCTTGATGGGGCTTGGCGCGTTTCCGGCATCGGATCGGCAGTTCGTCGGCATGCTGGGGATGCACGGCACCTACGAGGCGAACCTCGCCATGTACCACTGCGACGTGCTCATCAACATCGGTGCCCGCTTCGACGACCGGATCACCGGCAAAATCGCCGAGTTCTGTCCGAAAGCGACGAAGATACACGTCGACATCGATTCCTCTTCGATCAACAAGAGCGTTTTCGTCGACATTGGCATCGTCGGCGATGCCGCAAACGTGCTCAAGGAGATGCTGGCGCACTGGCAGCTCAAGCGCAGGCACCTCGAGCGCAAGGCGCTGGCGAAGTGGTGGACCCAGATCGACAAGTGGCGGGCCCGCGACTGCCTGCGCTATCGCCAGGATTCGAAGGTGATCAAGCCGCAGTACGCGATCCAGCGGCTGTACGAGTTGACCAAGGACCGCGACGACGTCTACATCACTACTGAAGTCGGCCAGCACCAGATGTGGGCGGCCCAGTTCTTCCGGTTCGAGAAGCCCAACCACTGGATGACATCGGGCGGCCTCGGCACGATGGGTTACGGCTTGCCCGCCGCCATCGGCGCGCAGGTGGCGCACCCCAAGGCGCTGGTGATCGACATTGCCGGCGAGTCGTCGATTATGATGAACATCCAGGAGATGTCGACCGCCGCCCAGCACCGCCTGCCGGTCAAGGTCTTCATCATCAACAACGAGTACATGGGGATGGTCCGCCAGTGGCAGGAGCTTCTTCACGGCGGGCGCTACTCGGAAAGCTACATGGATTCGCTTCCCGATTTCGTCCGGCTCGCCGAATCGTTCCACGCGGTCGGCTTACGCGCGACGCGCCCGGACGAAGTCGACGACGTGATCAAGGAGATGATCGCCATCGATCGGCCCGTCATCGCCGACATCCGGGTGGACAAGAAGGAGAACTGCTTCCCCATGATCCCGTCGGGCGCCGCCCACTACGATATGCTCCTCGGACCCGGAGACGAGGCGGAGAACAAGATTTCCGAGGACGGCATGGTTTTGGTGTGAGGACGCCCGGCGACGCGCGATAGCGCGCCGGCGCGCGAACGGTCCGCGACCGGGTCCCGGCACCGTCCTCCGACAAACGAAGGTGATCACGGTGGCACAACCTTCTGAGACGACCAACAAGCACACGATCTCGGTCCTGGTGGACAACGAGGCGGGCGTTCTGGCGCGCGTGGTCGGACTGTTTTCCGGGCGCGGCTACAATATCGAGAGCCTGACGGTGGCCGAGATTGACGCGAAAAAATCTCTGTCGCGCATCAATATCGTCACCTCCGGCACGCCGATGATCATCGAGCAGATCAAGGCGCAGCTGACCCGCTTGGTGCCGATTCACAAGGTCCGGGATTTGACCCTCGACGGCGCGCGCGTCGAGCGCGAGCTCGCGCTCATCAAAGTGCGCGGGCGCGGCAACCGGCGCGTCGAATCCTTGCGAATCGCCGACATCTTCCGGGCCAGCGTGCTCGACAGCACGAACGAATCCTTCGTATTCGAGATTGTCGGCAGCGCCGAAAAAGTCGACGCGTTCGTCAAGCTCATGGAATCGCTCGGCTTGAGCGACGTGTCTAGAACCGGGGTCGTCGCCATCTCGCGCGGGGAAGAGACCATGTAGCGCTCCGCGGATTATGACTGGCGGCAAGATATCTACGAGGGGGAACGGCCATGCGCGCTTATTACGATCGAGACGCCGACGTCAACCTGATCAAGTCCAAGAAGGTTGCGGTGATCGGCTACGGCAGCCAGGGTCACGCGCACGCCCTGAACTTGCGTGACAGCGGCGTCGCCGAGATCGCCGTGGGCTTGCGCGAAGGATCGGGCAGCGTGGCCAAGGCCGAGGCCGAGAAGATCCGTGTCCTGCCCCCTGCGGAAGCGGCGGCCTGGGCCGACGTGGTCATGATCTTGACGCCCGACGAACTTCAGAGCGGGCTTTACGACGAGCACTTGGCGCCGAACATGCGCGCCGGCGCCGCGCTTGCGTTCGCGCACGGCTTAAGCATTCATTTCCGCCTGATCGAGCCGCGCGCGGATCTCGACATCTTCATGGTGGCGCCCAAGGGTCCCGGTCACACCGTTCGTTCCGAATACCAGCGCGGCGCAGGCGTTCCGTCGCTTCTCGCGGTCCACCAGGACGCGACCGGCAACGCCCACGAGATCGGGCTATCGTACGCCGCGGCCATCGGGTCGGGTCGCGCCGGCATCATCGAGACCACGTTTCGCGAAGAGTGCGAGACCGACTTGTTCGGCGAGCAGGTCATTTTGTGCGGCGGGTTGACGTCGTTGATCTATGCCGCCTACGAGACGCTGGTGGAGGCGGGCTACGCACCCGAGATGGCCTATTTCGAGTGCGTGCACGAAGTGAAGCTGATCGTCGATCTGGTCTACGAGGGCGGCATCGCAAACATGCGCTACTCGGTTTCCAACACGGCCGAATACGGCGATCACACCCGTGGCCCGCGGATCATCGACGCAGGCGTGCGCCAGCGCATGCGCGAGATCCTGGACGAGATCCAATCGGGCCGCTTCGCCAAGGAATGGGTGCTCGAAAACCAGGCCGGACAGCCGAGTCTCAAGGCCATGCGCCGGCGCGCCGCCGAACACGGCGTCGAGACGGTCGGCGAGAGGCTGAGGGCCATGATGCCCTGGATCGCCGAGAATAGCCTGGTGGACCGCTCGCGCAACTGAAGCCGAACGTCGCGCGCCGGGCGGCCGCGCGCTTCGCCGCCGGACGCGAGGCGGCTTCGGGTTTATGAAACAGGCACTTGGACAATCCGATTGACAAACGGCCTGAAGCGCTGGCTTTATGAGGTTCCACGAGGCGGATGGGCTGCGGAAGCGCGGCTTCGGAACAGGGACACCAGCGGTGAGCACGAGCGACAATTGCATCCGCGATGCGCGCGATGCGCGCGAGGCCGGCCGGCCGGCCCAGCGGCGCGGGTTCCCGACCTTGCCGGCATTTCTGCCCTGCCTCGGCCGGCGCCTTCGACTTAGGTGCCCCTGAGCGCCCGGTTGTGTGCGCGAATTCGCGCGCTCGGCGTTCAGGGGATGCGGACACGGCGATTGCACCGCAATCCACCTGAGTCGAAGGAAGGACTAATCCCATGAGCAAGACGAACGAGCCCGACCGAATTTTCATTTTCGACACTACGCTTCGCGACGGCGAGCAGTCGCCGGGCGCGTCGATGAATCTCAACGAGAAACTCCGCATCTCCGAGGTTCTCGAGGATATGGGCGTCGACGTGATCGAGGCCGGATTCCCGATCGCGTCCAATGGTGATTTCGAGGCCGTCCGGGAGATCGCGAAGCGCGTCAAGAATGCCACCGTCTGCGGCCTTGCGCGGGCAACCCGCGCCGACATCGAGCGCTGCGCCGAGGCCCTGAAGGGGGCCGAGCGTCCGCGCATCCACTCCTTCATCTCGACCAGCCCGCTGCACATGAAGCACAAGCTCCAGATGGAGCCCGACCAAGTCCACGAGGCGGTTTTCGCGAGCGTGACGCTTGCCCGGAACTTCACGGACGACGTGGAGTGGTCGTGCGAGGACGGCTCGCGCACCGAGCACGACTTCATGTGCCGGTGCGTCGAGACCGCCATCGATTGCGGCGCCACCACCGTCAACATTCCCGACACGGTCGGCTACGCGGTTCCGGACGAGTTCGCGTCCCTGATCCGGATGCTGATCGATCGGGTTCCTAACATCGACAAGGCCCGGATCTCGGTCCACTGCCATAACGATCTCGGGCTCGCGGTCGCGAACTCGCTTGCCGCGGTCGGCGCTGGCGCGCGCCAGGTGGAATGCACGGTGAATGGGCTCGGCGAGCGGGCCGGCAACGCGGCGATGGAAGAGATCGTCATGGCGCTGCGCACCCGCCAAGATCACATGCCCTACGTTACCGGCGTCAGGACCGAGGACATCATGAAGGCCTCGCGCCTGGTCTCGGGCATCACCGGCTTCCTCGTCCAGCCCAACAAGGCGATCGTCGGGGCCAACGCCTTCGCCCACGAGGCGGGCATCCATCAGGACGGGGTGCTGAAGCATGCGGGCACGTACGAGATAATGACGCCCGAGTCGGTGGGCCTGACCATGTCGAATATCGTGCTCGGCAAGCATTCCGGGCGCCACGCCTTCCGCCGGCGCCTTGCCGAGCTTGGCTACGAACTCGGCGACAACGCCATCGAGGATGCGTTCCGTCGGTTCAAGGACCTAGCCGACAAGAAGAAGGAGATCTTCAACGAGGACATCGTCGCGCTGGTCGACGATTCGGCGGGACACGCCGACCTCCGCGTCCGGCTCGTCGCGCTTGAGGTGCTGTGCGGAACCAAGCATCGCCCGCCCAAGGCGGAGCTGGAGCTCGAAATCGACGGTGAGGTCAAGAGCTGCAAGGCGACCGGCGACGGTCCGGTGGACGCCGCATTCAACGCCATCAAGCGGCTCTTTCCGCACGATGCTAACTTACAGCTCTTTCAGGTTAACGCGGTGACCCAAGGGACCGATGCGCAAGCGGAGGTGAGCGTGCGGCTCGAGGAAAGCGGCAAGACGACCAACGGCCAAGGTGCCGACACCGACACGCTGGTCGCGGCGGTGAAGGCGTATGTCAGTGCGCTCAACAAGCTCTTGGTCAAACGCGAGAAGACCCAACCGCCGGCGCTGAGCGCGTGACGCGCCCACGCCGGCCTCGGCCGTCCTTCGGTGGTGTCGGAGCCGCGTCTCCGGCACCACGCGAATCGGCCTCGTAAAGCGGTGTGACACAGATATGTTTGCGGGTTTATTCGGATTCCTCTCGGCCGACATGGCCATCGACCTCGGAACGGCCAACACGCTGGTCTACGTGAAGGGGCGCGGCATCGTGCTCAACGAACCCTCGGTCGTCGCCATCACCGAGGTCCGAGGCCGCAAGCAGGTGTTGGCGGTGGGCGAGGACGCCAAGCTGATGCTGGGCCGCACGCCGGGCAACATCCATGCCATTCGTCCCTTGCGCGACGGCGTCATCGCCGACTTCGAGGTCGCCGAAGAGATGATCAAGCACTTCATCCGCAAGGTTCACAACCGCCACAGTTTCGCCAGCCCCCAGGTCATCGTCTGCGTGCCGTCCGGATCGACGGCGGTCGAACGGCGCGCGATCCAGGAGTCCGCCGAAAGCGCCGGTGCGAGGCGGGTGTTCCTGATCGAGGAGCCGATGGCGGCGGCCATCGGCGCCGGGCTTCCGGTGACCGAGCCGACCGGCTCGATGGTCGTCGACATCGGCGGCGGCACCACCGAAGTGGCGGTGCTGTCGTTGGGCGGCATCGTCTATTCGCGCTCGGTGCGCCTCGGCGGCGACAAGATGGACGAGGCCATCATCGCCTACATCCGCCGCAACCATAACCTGTTGGTCGGCGAGAGCAGCGCCGAGCGCATCAAGGAAGAGATCGGCTCAGCCTGCCCGCCCGAGGACGGCGACGGCGCCACCATGGAGATTCGTGGCCGCGATCTGATGAATGGCGTGCCCAAGGAACTGATCCTGAGCGAGCGCGAGATCGCCGAAAGCTTGGCCGAGCCGGTCGGCGCCATCATCGAATCGGTCAAAGTGGCGCTCGAGCACACAGCGCCCGAGCTGGCGGCCGACATCGTCGACAAGGGCATCGTGCTGACGGGCGGGGGCGCGCTGCTCGGAAACATGGACTACGTGCTCAGGCACGCGACAGGTCTGCCGGTCTCGCTGGCGGACGACCCGCTGAGCTGCGTCGTTCTCGGGACCGGACGGGCGCTCGAGGAAATGAAAACCCTGAAGAACGTCCTCGTTATGGGCGATTGACGCCCCCACGGCGGGCGTCTCGATGTTAAGAATCGGTTAATATTTTCGCCTTAATGACGAGTCGGGCGATGCGTACGCCCGAATGGAGCTCAATCGGAGCGGGGAAGCGCGGTGGACGAGCGCACGCGTCCGAGCTATCGTTTGGCGGCGCCGATCAAGAGCGCGGCGCAACGCTTCGCCTATGCCGGGCTGGTGGTCTCGGCGTTCGCGCTGATGCTGCTGGCGAAGGCTGACGCGGTTCTACTGGAGCGCGTGCGGATCCACGTCACCGACGCCGTCGCTCCGATCATGGACTTTGTTTCGCGACCCGCGGCTGCGGTCTCGGAGATCGTCGACCAAGCGCGGATGCTGGCCGACCTCAGGACAGAGAACCTGCATCTCAGAGAGGAGCGCGCCCGGTTGGTGCAGTGGCAGACGGCAGCCCTGCGCATGCAGGCCGAGAACGCGGATCTCAAGCGCATCCTCAACTTCAAACCAGGACCTGGCGCCCGCTTCGTTAGCGCCCGCGTCATCGCCGACACCGGCGGCGCGTACGCCCAGAGCCTGATCCTCAACGCCGGCACCCGCGACGGGGTGCGCAAGGGACCGGCGGTGGTGACCGGCGAGGGACTGGTGGGACGGATCGCCGGCGTCGGACAGCGCTCGGCGCGTGTCCTTCTGATCACCGATCTGAACTCGCGCATCCCGGTGCTGCTGGAGGCGTCGGCGACGCGGGCGATTCTCGCCGGCGACAACAGCGATCAGCCGCGTCTGATGCACCTGCCGCCGGGGGCCGTCGTCACGCCCGGCGAGCGCGTCGTCACCTCGGGTCACGGGGGCGTGCTGCCACCGCGATTCCCGGTCGGCGTCGTCGCCTCGGTGAGCGACGGCGGAATCAAGGTGCAGCCCTACGTCCGCCGTGATCGCCTCGAGTACGTGCGGGTCGTGGATTTCGAGCTCGGCGGCGCTCTCGATTCGGAGGTGACGCCAAGGGACGCCGCGGGCGCGCTGCGGGCGGCCCCGTGAAACAGGATCTGTGGATCAAGCTGGATGCGCTCGCCCGCAAGTGCTCGCCGTTGGCGATCACGCTGGTTCTCGTGCTGATTAGCATCGTTCCCGCCCATATCCCGGGATATGCGAGAATCGCACCGCTCTTTCCCCTAATGGCCGTCTACCATTGGGCGGTCAACCGCCCCGAGCTTCTGCCTGCGATCGCGGTCTTCATGCTCGGGCTACTGGTCGATACGCTCGGTGGCACGCCGATCGGCGTCAACGCGCTCGTCTTCCTTACGGTCTACGGCGTTGTGGCAGCCCAGCGCCGCTTCCTCCTCGGAAAGCCGTTCTGGATCGCCTGGCTCGGGTTCGCGCTGACGGCCGCGGTCGCGGCGCTCCAGACGTGGGTGCTGCTGTCGCTCTTCGAGATGACCTTGCTGGCGCCGGAAGCGATCGTGTTCCAGTACCTGACCACGTTGGGTTGTTTCCCGATCTTGGCCTGGATCCTGCTCCGCTGGCAGCGGGCGTACCTGCAGCGGAACTGACATGCGCCGCGATGCGGACCGCCAACGCGTATTCAGCCGGCGGGTCGCCCTCCTCGCCAGCGGCAAGTTCCTTCTCTTCTCTGCGCTCGGGGCCCGGCTCTATTACCTCCAGGCGCTCGAATCCGAGCGCTACAAAACGCTCGCCGACGAGAACCGGATCAATCTGCGATTGTTGGCGCCGCCGCGTGGACGCATCGTCGATCGCTTCGGCGCGCCGCGCGCGATCAACCGCCAG
>JASMAE010000323.1 GCA_030754475.1 Rhodospirillales bacterium | reverse complement strand
TTTTTGGTCTCCGCCTGACCCACCTCAGCCACGCCGTTCGATGATGAAACGTGCGAGGTCGCGCAGAGGGTCGGCTTTTTCACCGAATATTTCAAGGTGTTGTATGGCCTGGTCGATGAGGAGGCGCGCCTGCGCGCGGGCGCGCTCCAGCCCCATCAGCGACACGAAGGTCGCCTTGCCCGCAGCGTCGTCCTTGCGCGTTTTCTTGCCCATCTCGGATTCGTCGCCTTCGGCATCGAGGAGATCGTCGACGATCTGGAAGGCGAGTCCGAGATCATGGGCGTACGCGTGGAGCGCGTGGCGGATCGGCTCCGGCGTCTTGCCCATGATCGCCCCCGCCTCGCACGAAAACCCGATCAGCATTCCGGTCTTGAGCCTTTGCAGCCGCGTGACCTCGGGCATGTCGAGCGCGTGGTGTTCGGCCACGAGATCCATCATCTGGCCGCCGGCCATTCCCTCGGCGCCGGCGGCGCGCGCCAGCGCGCGGACGAGTTCGACGCATACGGCCGGGTCGGAGTGGGTCTCCGCGTCGGCCAGGATCTCGAACGCCTTGGTCAACAGCGCGTCGCCGGCGAGAATCGCCGTCGCCTCGTCGAAGGCGACGTGGCACGTGGGCCGGCCACGCCTGAGACCGTCGTCGTCCATGGCGGGAAGGTCGTCGTGGACCAACGAGTAGCAGTGGACGAGCTCGACCGCCGCGCCGACCCGAAGCGCGCAGCTTTCCGCGACGTTGAACAGTTGCGCTCCCGCGAGGACGAGGAAGGGACGGACGCGCTTTCCGCCGCCCAGTGTCGCATAGCGCATGGCCCCCACGAGTCGCGCCTCGGGGAGGTCTTCGAGGGGCAAAATGCGATCGAGCACTTCGTTGACCGCTTGCGCGGACTCGGCCAGCGACACCTCGAAAGCGGGCACCGCCGCCTCCCTCAGTCCACGTCCAGCGGCTCGACGTCGGTGGCGCCGTTCGGGCCGAGTACGATCTTTTCGACCCGGGTCTGCGCTTCTTGCAGCTTCGCTTCGCAGTGACGCTTGAGGAGGGACCCGCGCTCGTACGCCTTGATCGCCTCGTCGAGCTTGCCCTTTCCCTCTTCGAGTCGGCGGACGATCTTTTCGAGTTCCGACAACGCGTCTTCGAAGCTGAGTTTCTCGATTTCGGGAGGAATCTGGACCTGGGTCATGGGTCTTCCTGGGATGGCGGCGCGAGTGTATCAGCTCGAACCCGCACTGTCATACCGCCGCTCGGGCGAAGGCGCGCGGCGGCGCGACTCGGGATGGCGCGCAGGCGTTCAACGTTCGGCGAGCGCGCGCACGTGAACGGTCACGCCTTCGGCGAGGGCATCTAAGTCGTAACCGCCTTCCAGAGACGCCACGCAGCGCCCTTCTGCGCTCACGTCGGCTACGTCGAGCGCCGCATTCGTGACCCACGCGAAATCGTCCGTCCCGAGGCGAAGTTGGGCCAGGGGGTCGCGAACATGGGCGTCGAAGCCGGCGGAAAAGATGACGAGCTCGGGCGCAAATGCGGCAAGCGCCGGCAGAATGCGCACCTCGTAGGCCCTTCGAAACGCGTCGCTCCCCGCCCCCGGCGCGAGCTCCGCGTTGACGACGTTGCCGACGCCGTGCTCGCCTTCGCCGCCGGTACCCGGATAGCACGGCGATTGGTGGCTGGAAGCATAGAACAACCCCGGGTCGCGCTCGAAGGAGTGTTGCGTGCCGTTCCCATGGTGGACGTCGAAATCGATCACCGCGACCCGCGCAAGACCGTGAACGGCGCGGGCGTGCTCAGCGCCGATGGCGACATTGTTGAACAAGCAAAAGCCCATGGCGCGCGAGGCTTCGGCATGGTGACCGGGCGGGCGCACGGCGCAAAACGCGTTCTTCGCCGCCCCCGTCACCACCGCGTCTACCGCCGCCGTGACCGCGCCCGCGGCACGCAGTGCGGCTTCGCCCGACGCCGAAGACACGGCCGTATCCGGATCGAGATGGACTTGGCCGCTCTCGGGCACCGCGGCGAATACGGCATCGACGTAGGCTGGCGCGTGAACACGTTCGATTTGGGCGCGCTCGGCGCTCGGTGCCTCGTGCCTCGACAGCCCCTTGAATTCCTCGGCCTCGAGCGCCGCGACGACGGCCCGCAAGCGCTCGGGCTGTTCCGGGTGAAAGGGACCCGGGTCGTGCTCGATGCACATGGGGTGGGTGAACAGCCAGGTTACCATGGTCGGAACGGGACGAGATCCACGATAAGAAACGAAGGCGCCATTGTCCGCGAATCTCGGGCGCGGTGCCACAAAGCGTGCGCGGTTGCGAAAAGTTAGCGATTCGGCGAAGACCTTGCGAGATTGAGATCATTGCGAAAGAATCGAACAGCGTGCCCCATTCCGCGCCACCGGCGGAGACCTCCATGAAGTACGATATCCTCGTGATCGGGGCCGGCATCGCCGGCGCCTCGCTCGCGTACGAACTCGTTGCCCGAAACGGCTCTTCGCGCCCCCGCGTCGCGTTGCTCGAGGCCGAGGACACACCCGGCTATCACAGCACCGGCCGCTCCGTCGCCCTGTATTCCGAATGTTATGGCCATCGGGTCGTGCGGATGCTGAGCAAGGCCAGCCGCTCGTTCTTCGCTTCACCGCCGGCCGGGTTCGCCGACCATCCGCTGATGACGCCGCGCGGCGTGCTGTTCCTCGCGCGCAAGGACCAGAAGGCCGTGGCCGAGCGCCTTTACGAGGAAACCCGCGCGCTCGCCCGGCGCCTCGAACTCGTCGACGCCCCCCGGGCACGAGAGCTCAATCCGGTGTTGGACCCGGAGTACGTGCATTGCTGCGTCTACGAGCCGGACGCGATGGACCTCGATGTCAACGCCGTCCACCAGGGCTATCTGCGCGGTGCAAAGGCCGGCGGCGTTGCGCTGATCACCGGCGCCCGCGTTCAGGCCCTGGATCGCACCGCGACCGAATGGCGGGTAGAGACCTCGGCCGGGACCTTTTCCGCCGAACGCGTGGTCGACGCGGCCGGCGCCTGGGCCGACGAAGTGGCGGAACACGCGGGAACGCGGGCGCTCGGGCTCGTGGCGCTCAGGCGCACGGTGATCGCTTTCGATCCGCCCGCGGGATCTGCGAGCGACGCCTGGCCCATGACCATCGATTCAGAAGAACAGTTCTACATCAAGCCCGAAGCGGGGCGTCTTCTCGGCTCACCCGCGGACGAAACGCCGGTACCGCCTTCCGACGTCCAGCCCGAAGAGCTCGACATCGCGCACGCCGTCGACCGGATCGAGCGCGCGACCACGTTGCGGGTGCGGGCGCTGACCCGCAAATGGGCGGGTCTTCGAAATTTCTTCGCCGACAAGTTGCCCGCGGTCGGCCCCGACGCAAGCGCCGCGAGTTTTTTCTGGCTGGCCGGCCAGGGCGGTTACGGAATCATGACGGCGCCGGCCATGGCACGTGTGGCGGCGGCCCACGTCTTGGGCGAAAACATGCCCGATGAGCTTACGGACCTGGGCTTCGAGGCGTCCGCCCTTCTGCCCGCGCGCCTGGTGCCGGACGAGAAGCGCGCTTGAGCGCGATCAGGATCGTTTCCTGAGCACGATAGCGAACACGTCCGCTTCCTCACGGGTTTCGAGAAGCTCGTGACCAGCGGTCTTGCAATAGGCCCGGAAATCGGCCGGCGCCGCGGGATCGGTGACCTCGATCTCGAGCACGTCGCCGGGCGCGAGCGCCTTCATCGCCTTGTTGGCCCGAAGCACGGGCAACGGGCAGACGAGACCCTTGAGATCGAGTGCCTTCGACGCCACGGACGGCTCCCACAAAAGAAACACCGGCGACCGTCGCCGAACCGCCCAGCATCGCTTCAAATAGGGTGCCGGGCAAGGCGCGTCCCGGTCGCGTTCGAGCGCGCGGCGCGCGCGGGCGAACACACCGAATTTTGACTGGCTCGAACAATTCGGTGTCGTTAGAGTTTTTGCCAGAGTTTCCGCGACGGTTTTCGCGACCGATGGCGCGAGTCGCCGCATTTCCGAAGGACGGCCCTGGGGGCATGGACACGGAATATTTGAAGGCGAACGTCGCCGAAGCGAGCAAGCTGCTCAAGGCGATGAGCAACCGGCACCGGCTGACGGTGCTGTGCCATCTGGTGCACGGCGAGAAACGCGTGGGCGAGCTCGAGGAAATAACGGGGCTCGGCCAGTCGGCGCTGTCTCAGCACTTGGCGCGGCTGCGCCGCGACGACCTCGTCAAGACGCGGCGTGCGGCCCAGACCATCTACTACTCGCTGAGCGGTGGCAACGCGATCGCGGTCATCGACGCGCTCGACCGGATCTACTGTTCGCCGCAGAATGGCGAAGTCGCAGGCGGTTACGGGGACCGGCCGGCTCCTGATCGTCCAGACGACCCATCGCCGATCGAACCGCAACGACACTCGGAATCATCATGATCTTTCGCCAAATCTTCGAGCCCGTCTCTTGCACTTACACCTATCTGCTCGGCGGCCGCACGGGCGGTGAGGTGCTGATCATCGACCCCGTCCTCGAATCGGTCGACCACTACATCCGGTTGCTGAACGAACTGGACCTGAAACTCGTCAAGGCCGTGGATACCCATGTACACGCCGACCATATCACCGGGCTCGGGGCCCTTCGCGACCGGACGCGCTGCATCACCGTGATGGGACGGAACAGCCAGGTCGACGTCGTTTCCATGCGCGTCGACGAGGGCGACAAGATCGAGATCGAATCCGTTGCCCTTGATGTCATCCACACGCCGGGGCACACCGACGATTCGTACAGTTTCTTCGCGGACGATCGCGTGTTTACCGGCGACACGCTGTTTATCCGGAGCACCGGCCGCACCGATTTCCAGCACGGCGACCCGTACGACGCGTATGATTCGCTGTTCAACAAGCTGCTCAAGCTGCCCGACGAAACCCTGGTCTATCCCGGGCACGACTACAACGGGCAAACAGTCAGCACCATCGGCGAGGAAATCGCGTTCAACCCCCGCCTTCAGGTCGCCTCGGCGGACGAGTACGCCGAGATCATGAACAATCTCAATCTTCCCAACCCCAAGCAGATGGACGTGGCGGTACCGGCGAATCTGGTCGTCGGTTACGTGCCCGACGAGTCCGCGGTCAAGGAGTGCACGCTGACGGCGGCCGACGCGATGGATGCCCTGGGGCGAGCGGACGTGATTTTCGTCGACCTTCGCGAGGGCGGCGAACGCGAGCGTGACGGTGTCATTCCGGGCGCGGTGCAGGTGCCCTACACGGCGCTGGACGCGCAACTGAAGCCGGGCAGCCTTCTTCGCGCGCTCGCCGCCGACACCGCCAAGAACCTGCTGCTTTACTGCGCTTTCGGTGAGCGTTCGGCCCTGGCGATGCAAGCGATGGTGGAGGCCGGGATCGAAAATGTCCGCCACCTCGGCGGCGGCGTCGACGCTTGGACGAAGCTCGGCGGCGCCGTCGAACGTCCGCCTTCAGGCTCCGAGACGAAATGATCGGCGGTGTTTCAACGCGTTAGGGTTTGCCTTCATCCCCGATCGTCGCCGCCGGGCGTAACCCGCGGGCCCAGGAAACGGCGGATCATGGGGTATCGCGCCGGTGTCCTGACGACGATGCGCCGCAACCGCCGTCTTAATGCGCCGCGCCGGGGGTTGCGTCGTGTTGATCGAGTATCCAGCGGAGCTCTTCCTTGATCAGCTCCACGTGGTGCGTGGGCTTGGCCTCGAGTACCGCGGCGATGATGGTCATGCGCACGGGCTTCGGCATGCGCTCGAAGTTCTCAAGCAGCAAGAACTTGATACTCGGGCGGATCGATTCCGACAGCATAAGGCTGACACAGCATAAGGCTGACAATGAGCTTCTTTCGAATGTCGTTCCGGAGGTTGCCCGCTTCCGTCAGGTGAAAAAACTCACCTACGAAGCGGCGTGGCGTTATGGTGCCGTCGAGCAAGCAGTTCATGTTCTCGCGCAAGGCGGCGGTGTAGCGCCTGCGGGTCTCGACGATGATCTTCGACGTTCTCCTTCGCACCTCGGCTATCGCCGGCGGGCTGAAGGCGTTGGCGCTCACCAGTTCGACCGAGCTGCGCACGTCGTGATGGCGTGACGCCTCGGCGAGCAAATCGAAGACGCCCGCCACCAGGACGGGTTTGCGCGCCTTGGGACTGAGGCGCGCGGCCGCCGCCATGGCCATCGGCGATTCGGGATCGCGGGCAGCGACCATCGCCAGTGCCAGCGGGTCTTCCAGTTCGTGGAGATTCAGGTTGTGATTGAGCAGGTGTTCGGGAATGAGAATGCTGTTCTCTTCGCCCGGCACGCAGATCGGCTGGCCCGTTCCGTAGTGTGATTTTATGGCGAGGGCCGCGTCCAGGCCCTCGCGCGTGATGCCCAGATCGCCCCAGCGCCCGTTTTCCGTCGCCGTGCTCATGACGCAAACCATCCCAGTTGCGCCGACCCCGGCAAGCCGTTGCCGCGCCGGGCGTGATGTTTGCTCCAAACGGCGCGGAACAGTTTTTCGCCCTCGCGGAGCGCGCCGGGCGGAAGCTTCGCGACATGGGCCTCCTGGGACCGGAGGCAGCGGCGCGCGGTCTCGAGCTTGAGGGCGATCCAATGATCGCGGTCGTTGTGATCGACGGGACGGATATCCGATTCCTTCTCGGCGACCAATTCGTCGAGCTGGTCGAGGCGGTCGGCGAGGAGCAATGTCAGAAAGGCAAGTTTCGCAGCCGGGATCGCCCTTCGGCCCTTGCGCCAGGCATCCAGCGTCGCGGTCGAGACGCCGAGCACCAGGGCGATCTTGGCAGGCGAGACGAAAGATTCGTCGAACCCGCGAAACACCAGATAATTCGAACCGTCGAATGCGGATTCGTCAAACCGACCCATGCGCCCCCACCCTCTTGTTCGACGTCGCACCCGTCTTCAAAGTGCTCAGCGGTCGTCGAACGCGGGCCTCGTTGCAGGGGTCATGATGGTCGAGAAATGCTTTCCAAACGCTTAACCGCCGCGCGGGCTGGATGTGCCAGCCGCGCTCACGCGGCGGCCTACGCGGGCGCGACGGGCGCCTCGCCGTGGACCGTGGTGCGGTACATGATGCGCCGATGCTTTTCGGTGTCGTACAAGGTTGCGGCGTGCAGCGCGCAGCGGTTGTCCCACACAAGCAGGTCGCCGGGCCGCCATTTGTGCGCGTAAACGAAACGCGGCATGGTCGCGAAATCCCGGAGCGTGCGCAAAAGCGCCTGGCCTTCGAACAAAGGCAGCCCGACGATGCTCCACGCCGCCTCGCCGCCGCCGCAGAAAAGGGCCTTGCGGCCGGTCTCGGGGTGCACGCGCACGAGCGGGTGGACCACGTCGGGGAGCGCCGCCTTCTCGTCCTCGCTCAGTGGTGGGCGATGGGGATAGTAGCTTTCGTAGGTCTTGATCCGGGTTACGACAACCTTCAGCGAATCGATGCGGTTGCGCATGCCCTCGGGCAACGCCGCGTAAGCTGCGTACATGTCGGCGAAGATGGTGTCGCCACCTTCCGGCGGGACCTCCTTGCCGTAAAGCAACGTGCAATGGGCCGGCTTTTCCAGATACATCTCGTCGGTATGCCACCAGGTTCCGGCGCCGGTCGCGCCGAGCGGCTTGCCGTTCTCGACCACGTTCGAGATGACATAGACCTCGGGGTTCTCGGACATGGTGTAGCGCGAGACATGGAACACGTGCGCCTCGCCGAATCGGCGGGTGAACGCTACCAGCTGCTCGGGCGTGAGATCGTGGAGACCGCGCGCGACGAAGACGATGCGCTCGAGCCAGAACGTCTTGATCGCGGCGAAGGTCTGGTCGTCGAATGGCTTCGAGAGGTCGAGAAAGCATAACTCGCCACCCAGAGATAAAAAGAACGCGCGGAACGCGAGAGTCGACATCCAATGCCTTCCAGCCCGGCCGCCCGCCGACCCTTCCCAGCGAAGCCGCCTCGGCACGAGAGCGGCCGGGGCGAAGCGTTCCGCGCCAAGAATAGGGACTCGCGTTTGCGGCGACAATCCCGGCCGCGCCCCGTCAACATGTCAGCAAGCGGTTTCGGGAAGCAATTCGATCTCGTCGAGCGTGAACTCCAAAGTGATGTCGCCCAAGTCCTGGCGCACGAATTCGGCGATGCCGTCGGCGCGGAATAGAATATCCACCTCGAAATCCGGTTCCGTTCCGCGGCTGCTGAGAGGAAAGAACGCGAGGTGCGCCAACCATCGCGGCGATTCGCCAAGGCCCTGGATCGGCGATCGGGAAGGCAGCGCGGTAATCGGGCCATTGATCACCGCGTTGACCTCGAACGGATCGTTCGGTCCCGAGCCGTCGAACATCAAGCGGTTCAATACGATGTCGCCCTGACGCGCCGCCTCGATCAGCTCGTGCATGTGCGCCGTGGGAAACGACGTGCCCGCCGGCAAGGGAATGTCCATCTCTTGCGGTTGGTCGAAGTGAGCCGTCCCGTTGCCACCGTTTCCCCGCAGGTCGGCCTCGCCCTTCAGCCTTTCCACGACCTCGCCATCACGCTCGTGGCGCGCGCGGAACCGGAGGCGAAGCCCGTCCTTGGATTCCCAACTCGAAAGCGTGAATACCGTGTTCGAATCGTTCTCTTCGACGTAACGAAAGCGAATGAGGGTCCGGTTCTCCACCGTCCAGCCGTCGCACGCGTCCGCGAACCGGTAGAACATGGAGCCTTTGGCATCGACGACACTTGAGACCGCAGCCGCAGCCGCCGACGCCAACGTGATCCGGTAAAGGGCGCGGTGCGCAACCAGAGGGTCGGACGACGCGGCCACGGCCGGGATCGCGATTGACGCGCACAGCAAAAAGATAAATGCCCAACGGTGTTTCGCCATCTCGCTCCGTTCCCGATTCCCGTCCTCGGCCCGTATCCCGCCCCGAATCCACGCGCCCATGACGTGCGCGGGCGCGTCGTCGATCATATCGCGAATGACCGCGCGCCGGACAACCCGAGTGCGGGAAATTTCCGACCGCCGGGCAAAGCCTCGCCGCGCCGGGCCTCCCTAGTCGGTTGAAAAACAACCTTTCCTAATTGGCACGGCCCTTGCTTGTCCATGGTCGTGCGGTTTTCATGACCGGAGCGCGACAACATGGACGGTATCCCGGCCCAAACTAAGCCTCGCGAATGTCGCGAGGAACGCTCGGAGCCACGATGCGTCCTTCTTCGCGCCCGGTCCGTCGGTTTCGTCGGCGCGGTTCGCGGGACGCCTGATTTCAACCTCCCTCCCCAACTTGTGCCCCGTTGCCGCGTCATGCGGCCGGGGCGCCCTTTGTTCGCCGGTGCGGGCCCGGGAGAGAGAAACGATTGGGGGTCGCCGACCGGCGTCAGCCGCCAGTGAGAAGGAATCAGGAGGTTACTCAACGATGAATGCGTTCTCAGCATTGAAAGACGAATTGTCCGAAAAAGGAACGAAGCAGCGAAACGGTTCGCGTTCAGCGCTCGTGCCCGTATTGGGGCCGCCGCCAGCATCCATGGCCGCCGCACCCAAGACGCGGATCGACCCGCTGGTGGAGCTGGGCGATCTCACACGCAAATTCAACGTCCGACACTTCACGCCTCGGCACATGGCGGAGCTGAGCCTGGAACTCTACGTCGTCGGCTTTATTGACTGGGACGAGTACGCGATGCTCGCGTTTCAGTCCGAACTGCATCCCGACTTCGATCGCACGATCGGCGCCTTGACCGGCGAGAGGGCTGATCCCGACCGGCCGCGCGACTTCCTTGCTTGGTGGGAGGAACGGTTGGATTTCGAAAGGACGTACAATCCGCACGACCGGCGTCTGCTGGATCGCACGCTTCGGATCGTGAATCTGTTCCGCGAGATGGACGCGCCGACGCGAATGGTCGCCTGAGCCGCACGGCTCCGGCGACACCGTGGGTCAGTGCGCCGCGGTCGAATTCGCGTCGAACACCGCCGATTCCGCTATTTCCTGCGATTTCGGCATCAGGTGTCGCACGAACGTCCAGCTCGCGGGATCGAGATTGATGGCCCACGCATCGTAGATGCCTGCGCTGGAGAGCCGGCGCTTCGCGACCCTGCTCTCATCCCTTGCAAAAGGACCGACGATCACCCGAAAAACTTGGCGACCGTCGAGTTCGGCGGCGACCACCGCCGGGTCCATGGCGGCGTGGCGCTTGGCAAGTCTCGCCGCGTTTGCGGACTGAACAAAGCTTCCCACCACGTAATAGACGCCCGGCACCGAGGCCTCGCGCGACCCTTCCGTCATCGGCGCACGCGCAACCACGGGGGGGGCGGACATCTCGGCGCGCGCGCCGGCGCGCTTGCGATTCGGCACCGGCGGAGACATCGGAATCGAAGCTGACGCGCTCGCAAAAACGATTTGCGGGGTCGACTGGTCGGGTTCCACGGCCTTGGCGAATACGGTCTCATCAAGGCTGAACATCAATGACGGATCGGTCTTCGCAGCCACGATCGCCGCAAGCTCGGTAACGCGCGCGCTTTCGGTCTCGGGGGCGGGACCGAGGGTCGTGCCGCCGGCCGCGGTCTCGAAATTGGCTAGGTTCTCGATATCGTTTGCGCGCTCCGCCGCGAGCGTGCCCCCGTCGGCGGAGGCGATCGCCGTTCCGCCATCGGGATAATCGACGCAGAACTGCTGCTTCGTGACGCCGCGCATTAACGAGCAGTCCTTTTGCGCGATCATCGAGATTCCGTGTTCGGAAACTGACTTCTTCGTCGTGACCAGGACGATCCCGTCGATGGCCCACGACGCCACGCGGATCGGAATCGGCAAGGCGCATCCCTGCACCACCAGGATGCAGGGAAGAATCAACCATGCGGGCTTCAAGGTTCCACCCTCCCTTCCTTATCGAGCAATACTCGGTGCCTATTTGTTTAATTTTTGTTAACGCGGCCCAGCGGCACCATAGGCCAGAAGAGATTATGCCCGATCGGCCCCGATCACAACAGTAAAACGAGTTGGGGCCAGCAAGCGTTTTCCCGTTTCTCAAACAAGGTTTACTTCGATTTCCGAGGTTCCTCACGTATCTGGGATTTTGCTTTCGACAAATCCAGTTTTATGTGCAACTCCTTCAATCGCGTCGGCTCGACAGTGGCGGGCGCGCCCATCAACAGATCCTGGGCCTGTTGATTCATGGGAAAGGCGATGACCTCGCGAATATTGGGCTCGTCCGCCAGCAACATGACGATCCGATCGATCCCCGGCGCCGATCCGCCGTGCGGGGGGGCTCCGTATTGGAACGCGCGCAACAGCCCTCCGAACTTCTCTTCGACGTCACGGGTCGAATAACCGGCGATCTCGAACGCCTTGTACATGATGTCGGGGCGATGGTTGCGGATCGCCCCGCTCGAAAGCTCGACGCCGTTGCAAACGATGTCATATTGGAGGGCCTTGACCTCGAGCGGGTCCAAGGTCTCGAGCGCCTCCATACCGCCTTGCGGCATGGAAAATGGATTGTGGCTGAACGCGATCGCTCCCGTTTCCTCGTCGCGCTCGTACAGGGGGTAGTCGACGATCCAGCAGAACCGGAAGGCATTCGATTCGCCGAGGCCAAGATCGTCGCACAGCCGCGCAAGGACGATGCTTCCGAAACTCTCGGCCGCGCGTTGCGGGGCGCACAGGAAGAAAACCGCGTCGCCATCGCCGACCCCGGCAGCCAACCTGATTCTCTCGGTCCGATCCACGTCCAGATTGCGCGCGATCGGCCCCTTCGCGCCGCCTTCTTCGAAGACGACGTAGCCGAGCCCACCAGCCCCTTCCTCGCGCGCCCACTCGTTCAGCTTGTCGAAGAAGCTGCGCGGTCGGCCGGCGGCGCCCGGTGCCGGGATAGCGCGCACGACCGCGCCCTTCTCGATCAGCTTGGCGAACAGAGAGAAACCGGATCCACGGAACGCTTCGGTCACGTCAGCCATTTCGAGCGGGTTCCTGAGATCCGGCTTGTCGCTCCCGTACTTGAGCATCGCGTCCGCAAAAGGGATGCGCGGAAACGGGGGCTCGGTGACCTCGCGCCCGCGCGCGAATTCACGAAAAATCCCTGCCAAAACAGGTTCGATCGCCGCGAACACGTCGTCTTGGGTGACGAAGGCCATCTCGATGTCGAGCTGATAGAACTCTCCCGGCGATCGGTCGGCGCGCGCATCCTCGTCGCGAAAGCACGGCGCGATCTGGAAATACTTGTCGAAGCCCGAGATCATGACCAGCTGCTTGAACTGCTGTGGGGCCTGAGGCAATGCATAGAAAAGGCCCGGGTGATGGCGGCTGGGCACCAGGTAGTCGCGCGCGCCCTCGGGCGAGCTGGCCGTCAGGATCGGGGTCTGGAACTCCATGAACCCCGCTTCGGTCATGCGGCGGCGGATGCTCGCGATGACATCGCTGCGGAGCGTGATGTTGCGGTGCACGGATTCCCTGCGGAGGTCCAGAAACCGGTACCGGAGCCGCAGCTCCTCGGAATACTCCGCATCGCCGGCGACCTGTATGGGCAGCGTTTCAGCAGCGGATTCGACACGAGTCTCACCGATCGCGAGCTCGACATCGCCGGTGGGAAGCGCGGCATTGACGGTGTCGACGGAACGCTCCACCACCTCTCCGGTCAGCGTGACCACACTTTCGGGACGTAGCGACGCAAGAGTCGCGAACAACGGGCTCGATGAATCGATCACGCACTGGGTGAGGCCGAAATGATCCCTGAGATCGACGAAGAGAAGATTCCCGTGGTCTCGCTTGCGGTGAACCCAACCCGAAAGGCGCGCCCGAATTCCGGTGTCGGCCTTTCTCAGTTCGCCACAGGTATGGGTTCGGTAGGGATGCATGGATCCAGGCACCTTGCGTCGCCGGAACGGAGGAGCGGGAAGGCCCCGTACCGCCGGCGCGAGGCCGGCGCAAGAGCGCACGGAAGGCGCCGCCTTGTCAAGCGCAAAGCCGCCGTTTCCCGGCGCTTGAGCCGCGATCCAAGGGCCAGCGGGCGGCTTCAGCGCAGCGCGCGCACGGCGTCTGCGAGCGTCCGCCCGAGCGTTCCGGATCGCTTGAGATACGCGTCGAGAACCGGGCGATTGGAGAGTCGCCACGCCGCGAGCTGCTCGGGCCCAAGCCCGACGACGTTCATCTTTGCGCGCACCGTCTCGAATGCCTCGGCCTCGAGTCGCTCCACCTCGCCCCGGAGTTTCGCTTCCGCGCGACCGGCGGCGGCGGTGATGGTGGAGCGCTCGGCCTCCGTGAAGCCCCGCCACACGGTTTCGTTGATCAGCACCACGAACTCGACGGGCGCGATATCCACGGTGGTCAGGTGGTCCATGGCCTCGTACAAACCCCTGGAAACCACGGCCGTTACGCCCGTCATTCCGGCGTCCACGGTGCCCCGGATATAGGCCAGTCGCTGCTCGGAGCCGGCGGTCTCGACCGCCGTTCCGCCGAGGGCCTCGACGAACGCGCCGAGGGTCTTGCTGAACACCCGCACCTTCTTTCCCGCGATCTCGTCCGGGGAGATGATGGGGCTTCTCTTGCTGAGCAGGACGGTCCCACCGAAAGGCTGC
>JASMAE010000322.1 GCA_030754475.1 Rhodospirillales bacterium | reverse complement strand
GGCGGCGATCGTCACATTCACGTCGACCGGCTCGACGACGCTTCGCGCCGCCCGCGAGCGGCCGCGTGTCCCCATACTGGGATTGACTCCGCGCGAAGCCACGGCACGGCGACTAACGCTGGTTTGGGGCGTCGATTGCGTCGAAACCGAGGACCTGACGAACTTCGGCGACATAGTGAAGAAGGCCGTGACGATCGCGATCCGAGAAGGAATCGCGATGCGGGGAGACCGCCTCGTGGTGACCGCCGGCGTCCCCTTCGGAACGCCGGGCGCGACGAACATTCTCCGAATCGCCTTGGCCGAATAGCGGCCCGTCCCTTCGAACCGGAAATGGCGTTCGCGCTCCGCTTGCTTGGGCGAACGCACATCGGAACTTCGGAGCAAAGAGATGATTTCCGGGCCGTCAACCGCTATACGGGGCGAAGACTGACTGTCGGGACCCACTTTTGATGACCGTCCTCGTGACCGGGGCCGCCGGATTCATCGGCTTCCATGTCGCCCGCGCGTTGCTCGACCGCGGCAAAGCCGTGGTCGGCCTCGACAATCTGGATCCCTATTACGACGTCTCCTTGAAGAAGGCGCGCATCAGCCTTCTCGAAGGCCAAGTGGGTTTCGTATTCAAGCGTATCGACATCACCGACGTCGCCGCCATGGACGCGCTCGTCGCCGAACGTCCCGACATCACGCACGCGGTGCATCTCGCGGCCCAGGCGGGCGTCCGCTATTCGCTCGAGAACCCGTACGCATACATCAAGGCGAACGTCGAGGGGCACTTGGTCGTCCTCGAAACTTTGCGAAAACTCCCGCGCTTCGAGCATCTGGTCTTCGCGTCGTCGTCCTCCGTTTACGGGGGCAATGAAAAGTTGCCGTTTTCCGTTACCGATTCCGTCGACAACCCGCTCTCGCTCTACGCTGCCACCAAGAAGTCGGCCGAGCTGATCAGCCGTGCTTACAGCCACCTTCACGGTTTGCCGCAATCGGGGCTCCGGTTCTTCACCGTGTACGGTCCGTGGGGGCGTCCGGACATGGCGGCGTTTCTGTTCGCGCGTAAGATCGTGGCCGGAGAATCGGTTCCGGTGTTCAACCACGGCGACATGCGGCGCGATTTCACGTACATCGATGATGTGGCCGAAGGCGTGCTTGCCAGCCTCGCACGGCCGCCGGCCCGCGAGGCCGACGAACCTCCCTTCCGGCTCTACAACCTGGGCAACCATCGCTCCGAGCCCCTGGCGCGGTTCATCGCGATCCTCGAAAAGGCGCTCGGGCGCAAGGCGAAACTCGAAAAGCTGCCGATGCAGCCCGGCGACGTGAGGGAGACGTATGCCGACATCACCGAAAGCGAGAGGGATTTCGGGTTTCGGCCCAAGACCGCCATCGACGAGGGCATCCCCCGCTTCGTCGAGTGGTTTCGCGATTTCTACGGCGTCTAGGTACCTTTGACGGCGGAACCGTACCCCGTTGCATCACGAAGGTTCGTGCCGGCCTTGGAAACAGAGCTCAACGAAAAATCAGGCCTAGGCCGCGGCGTCCTCCTGCTGGTCCTCATCGCGCTCGCCTGGGGCTCGACCTTCATGTTCACGAAGATCGCGGTCGCCAGCGTCCCGCCGCTCACACTCGCAGCGGGCCGGATCACGGTCGCGGCGCTCGCGCTGCTCGCATACGTTTCATTTCGCGGCCACCGCTTACCGGTGCTGCGCGCGCAATGGGCGTCGGCCTGCGTCTTCGCAGTCTTCCTCCTGGTTCTTCCGATCGTGCTTCTGAGCTGGGCGCAACAGTTCATCGACACCGCGCTCGCCGGGATTCTGGTCGCCTCGCTTCCGTTGATCACCCTCGCTCTCGCCCACGTCTTCGTCGCCGATGAACGGTTGACGATCGGCCGCCTGTTCGGCGTGCTTTTCGGCTTCGCCGGGGTCATCGCCCTCATCGGCCCCGAAGCCTTGAAGGGGCTGGGGCTGCAGTTGATGGCGCAGCTCGCCCTTCTCGGCGGACCGCTGAGCTACGCGATTGGCATGATCGTAGCGCGACGGGTGCCGCCGATGGCACCGAGCGTGCGCGCGGCGTCGGTCGCTCTCGTCGGGTGCGCGATCTTGATCCCGGTGACGTTGATCGTGGACCGTCCCTGGACGCTGTTGCCGACGCCGGCCGCGATGGCGTCGACGGTGTATCTGGGATTGGTCCCGACGGCGATGACGATGATCTTGAGCTTCGAATTGATCGCCACTCGCGGCGCGACGTTCATGTCGCTGACCAACTACCTGGTGCCGTGTACGGCGGTGTCATTGGGATGGTTGTTTTTGGGCGAGACCATCTCCGCGCACATGCTGGGCGCCATGGCGGCAATCCTCGGCGGCATTGCCGTGACGACGCTGGCGCAGCCGCGCAGCGTGCACGGCGCGGCGCCGCCCAGGGCGAGATAAGTCCATTCCGACGGACGGCGGGTTCTCAGTGGTAGAGCGCGTCGAGCGCATCTCCGTAGATTTCGACGATCTTGTGACGCCTGACCTTAAGCGTCGGCGTCAATTGTTCGTTGTCGATCGTGAAGGGCGCCCTCGCGATCAGGAAATGGCGGACCTTCTCGATCATGGAGAGCTGTCCGTTGACGCTATCCACGATCGCCGCCAGGGCGGCGTGGAGTTCGTGGTCCTCCGAGAGCGCCGCCAACTCGGGTCCCTTTCCGTGCTCGATGGCCCAGGCGCTCGACCATTCTTCATCCGGGACCAAAAGGGCTACCAGGTGCGGACGGCTGTCGCCGAAGACCATGGCTTGGGCGATCTCCGGCGCGAGCGTCAGAATTCCCTCGATCCGCTGCGGCGAGACATTGTCGCCGCCGGAATTGACGATGATGTCCTTCTTGCGGTCCGTGATTTCGATGTAACCGTCTTCGTCCACGCGGCCGACGTCGCCGGTGTGGAGCCAGCCGTCTCGGATGACCTCGGCGGTGGCTTCGGAGTTGCGCCAGTATCCCTGCATGACGAGCTCGCCCCGCACCAGGATCTCGCCGTCATCGGCGATGCGAACGTCGGTGTCGATGACTGCCGGGCCGACCGTGTGAATCTTCACGCGGTTGGGACGATTGACGCTGATGACCGGCGCTGCCTCGGTCTGGCCGTATCCCTGAAGGATATTGAGGCCAAGCGCGGTGAAGAAGAGCCCGATATCGGGGTTGAGCGGCGCACCTCCCGAAACCAACGCCTTGAGGCGTCCCCCGAAGCGCCGGCGCACCTTATCGCGCACCAGGCGCTCGAGAATCGCGTCGGCAACGTGCTCGCCGACGCTCAGGCGCTCGCGCGCCTCGTATCGCTTGCGTCCCAGTTTCACCGCATTTTCGAATAATCTCTTCGAAAGGCCGCCCTTGGCGTTGATACCCCGAACCAGGCGGGCGTGGAGGGTCTCGTAAAGCCTCGGCACCGCCGTCATGAAGGTGGGTCGGACCTCCACCATGTTCTTCGCCAGGGTGTCGATTCCTTCGGCGTAGTAGATCTGGGCGCCGATGGAGAGCGGAAAGAACTGGCCGGCCGTGTGCTCGTAACTGTGCGACAACGGAAGAAACGAGAGGAACACCTCGTCGCCCAGCCCCAGTTCGAGCAACGCATCGTACGCACCGCGGCAGTTGTGCAAAATGGCGCCGTGATGAAGCATGACGCCCTTGGGCGCACCGCCGGTGCCAGACGTGTAGATGATGCAGGCCGTGTCGTCGCGCCCCCAACTCGCCGCCTCCGCCTCCGCTTGGCCCGTGCCGCCCGACGCGATCACTTCGTCCCAGGCATGCAGAGACACGCTCAGGTTCTGGTCGATATCCGGAGGCTCCATGGCGACGACGAACCGCATGTCGTCGGACTTGTGCGCCGCGGGGAGAAAGCGCTCCGCGAGCCGCCGCGTCGAAACGATGGCGCCGCGCGCGCCTGAGTTGGTCGCAATGTGCAGGTGATCGGCCTCGGTGTTGGTCACATAGGCCGGAACGGTAATCGCACCGATCGCCATGATCGCCACGTCGGCGATCAGCCATTCGGGGCGGTTCTCCGAAACCACGATGATCCGATCACCCTTCTGGACTCCGAGCTCACGCAGGCCCGCGGCGAGCGCACTGACCCGATCGGCGCTCGCGCGCCAACTCAGGGGTTGGTAGGCGTCTCCAACTCTGGCCCAAAGGAACGGATGATCCGCTTTTCGGGCAGCCGTTTCGAAGTACATTGCCACCAAATTCGGCCAGGTTCGCTGATCCATGAGATTTCCGTCCTTTGGGTGCCGCGACGCGTGCGCCGCCTTGAAGGGACGAATCCAGCCTCAAATAGCGGCGGCCCGCAAGGCGTGAGTCAACGGCGTGCCGCGCCGCGATCGAATCGGGCTCCGGCGACGCGCGTGACGATGCTGTGGAAACATGGCATTGAATGGTGCCGCACAGTAAGTGCGTTGCCGTGAAAGCGTGACGGTACGGCTGAGCGAATGGCGCTCAGATTGGCCCTCTTGATGCTTGAGCCGGGCGGCTGGTGGTGCTTCCTGCGAAATCTCCGCCTATAGTCAGGCGCGCATGATTCCATCCACGAAGGTTCACATGGCGGCCGACGATCGGTTCAAAGACGACGCATCGCTCGTGGGGCGTGTCAAACGGTACGCTCGCGTCGGCACGGCGGTGGGCGGTCTCGCCGCCCGTTTCGCGGGCGACAGCGTTTTCGGGATCGAGTTCGATCGCGGCGAGCAGGCAGTCCATCTCAAGAACGCTCTCGGCGGTCTCAAGGGGCCGCTGATGAAGGTGGCGCAGATCCTTGCGACCGTCCCCGATGTCTTGCCCGAAGAATACCTCCAGGAACTGGGTCAGCTTCAGACCAACGCGCCGTCCATGGGCTGGGTGTTCGTGAGGCGGCGCATGACTGCGGAGTTGGGACCCGATTGGCAGGACGTTTTCGCCTCGTTCGAACATGAGGCCGCCGCGGCCGCCTCGCTCGGCCAGGTCCATCGTGCGCGCGACTTCGACGGCCGCGACTTCGCTTGCAAGCTGCAGTACCCGGACATGCGATCGATCGTCGACGCCGACCTCAGTCAACTTAAACTGATCTTCTCGATCTACCGGCGCTACGACCGCGGAATCGATCCGACAGAGATTCACACCGAGCTTTCGGCCCGGTTGCATGAGGAGCTGGACTACCGTCGCGAAGCGGCGAACCTGGCGTTGTTCGGTCGCATACTCAGCCGCGTAGAAGGCGTGCATGTGCCGATAACGGTCCCGGCACTGTCGTCGGATCGGCTGCTCACCATGACTTGGTTGAGCGGCGAGCCCTTGCTCGCGTTCAAGGACAAGCCAGAGCGAATTCGCAACGCTGTCGCCACGAATATGTTTCGTGCGTGGTACCTCCCGTTTTACAGGTACGCCCTCATCCACGGCGATCCACACCTCGGAAACTACTCCGTCCGTTCCGACCGATCGGTCAACCTCATGGACTTCGGATGCATTCGGGTTTTCAAACCCACCTTCGTCACCGGGGTGATCGATCTCTATCGGGCGCTATGCGAGAACGACGAGGATCTCGCCGTGCATGCTTACGAGACATGGGGATTCGTCGCACTGGAGCGCGAAGTCATCGACATCCTGAACCTTTGGGCGCGGTTCGTTTACGCGCCCTTGATGCGTGATCGGGTCCAACCGATTCAGGAAAACGAGGGCGGCGTCTACGGCGCCCAGGTAGCGTCCAGGGTACGCCAGGAATTGCGTCGCGTCGGCGGCGTGAAACCCCCGCGCGAATTCCTGCTCATGGACCGTGCGGCGATCGGGCTCGGTTCCGTGTTTCTCCATCTCCGCGCGCGGTTAAACTGGCACAGCCTGTTCCACGACCTGATCGAAGGCTACGACGAACGCGCCCTTACGGCTCGCCAGCGCAAGGCCCTGAAAGCCTGCGCGATACCCTTGCCCTGAACCCCGTGGTCGCGGCGCGCTCCGACCCTGAATGGACCGCAACGACACCCTCGGCTCCGCTCCCCCCAGGCGCAGCGCGCTCGTCGCGGGACTGCGCGCGCTTTCGGATAATCTCGGCGGCGTCCTGTGGATGCTTGTGGCGGTCACCTTCTTTACGGCTGGCGGTCTCGTCATGAAGCATCTCGCCCAAGCCGTTCCCATTTCCATGATCGTTTTCTTTCGCAACTTGGTGGTCCTCGTCGTCCTGCTGCCGGTCTTGATTCACAATCCGCCCCAGTGCCTGCGGCCGCAACAGCTGTGGATTCATTTCCTTCGTGCCGTGACTGGCGTGGCGTCGTTTGCCTGCCTCGCGTATTCGCTGCGCGAGTTGATCCTCGCGGACGCGATGGCGCTGTCGTTCACGACCCCGCTTTGGGGCATCGTGATCTCGGCGCTGTTGCTCGGCGAGGCGGTCCGTGCGCGACGGCTGATCGCCACGGTGCTGGGGTTCGCGGGCGTGCTGTTCATCGTGCGGCCGCAGGTCGAGATCGACCCGGCGATGCTCGTCGCGCTCGCCGGAGCCCTTCTCGCCACCATGTCCATGGCCTATCTCAAGCGGCTGACGGTATCGGAACCCCCGATCCTGATCATGATCACCTTCTCGCTGATCGCGACGGCCATGACGGCCGCGCCGGCGTTGCTTGCTTGGAAATCACCCACCTTCGCCGAGCTCGGGTGGCTCATCGCTGTCGGGGTGTCCGCGCTCGGCGGACAGTTCGGGATGATGCGGGCGTTCACGCGTGCCGACGTGAGCCTTGTGCTCCCCCTCGATTTCCTACGCCTGCCGCTGGCGGCCGTCGCCGGCATCTTCGTGTTTTCCGAGATTCCCGATGCGTGGACGATCACGGGCGCGGCGATCATCGGCGTCGCTTCCGTCTACGTGGCCCGGCCCGAAGCGCCGAGCGCCCGTTGCGCGGCGTGACGGCGTTCTCGCCCGCCTTGTGCGCCGCATCCCTTTTGTATGGGCGTCGTTTGAACTGCTACAATCGGTTGGCGCGCGAGTGAGCGGGGTCAGCGAGCGATGTTCGAATCGGGAGATGTCACCAAGCAATTTCTTCCCAAGGACGGGGTCCTGTTCGAGGAGGGGGATCCCGGCGACGCCGCCTACATCGTCGAATCCGGGTCGGTGGGCATCTTCAAGTCGGTGGACGAGGGGACGCTCCACCTGGCGACACTGAAGGGCGGCGAGCTGTTCGGCGAAATGGCGATTATCGACGGCAGCGACCGCATGGCTTCGGCCATGGCGATCGAGGACAGCGTCGTCGTCAGAATCCCCAGCGATGTGCTGGAAGCGAAGCTCGGTCAATACGACACCTTCCTGCAAGCGCTCATCAAGATCCTCGTCAACAATCTGCGCAACGTTCACCGGGCGTACGTGCGCCGCCCCCGCAGCATCCACGATTTCGTCAACGCCATCGCGACCCAGTCCCAGTCTCTGCGCGGCTACTTGAAGGTGGTGGAAGAGGCGGACTCCGAGGCCGAGCTCCTGCAACGCCTCGATGCCCTGGACGCGGCCGCTCGCGACGTCGTCCGCATGTTCGAGGGCCGTCCGGATCGCCGCCGGAGCGTGATCACGGATACCGACCTCTGATCCGGCTCGGCGACGTCGCCGATGCCGGGCGACAGCCCGATCGGGAAAAATTCAATTCAAGGCTTTTTTTCCAAGGGTTCTTGTTTCCCCGCGCCAAAGGGGGCATAAACGCCGTGCCTTAGAGACCTTCCCGATTCGTCGCCGAACGACTCCAAGACCAAGACCAACAATCAAGAACAAGAACACGAGCGATGAAGCTTGCCATCTTGAAAGAATGCCGCCCGGGCGAGGCCCGAGTCGCCGGATCGCCCGACGTTGTGCGCAAATTGATACAACTGGGATTCGAGGTTGCCGTCGAAAGCGGCGCCGGTGCCGGCGCGTCGTTTTCCGATGCGACGTTTCGCGACGCGGGTGCGAGCATCGCCGAGAACGCCGGCGCGGCGCTCGAATCGGCGGACGTAATCTTCAAGGTCCAGCGACCGATCGTCGAAGGCGGCGCGAAGAGCGAGCTCGCGTCGATACCCAAGGGCGCTCTTCTGATCGCCAATCTTCAGGCACTTGCCCACAAGACGGACATGGAGGCCTGTGCTGAAGCGGGGATCACCGCTTTCGCCGTGGACCTGATGCCGCGGATCACGCGGGCGCAGTCCATGGACGTGCTGTCGTCGCAAAGCAACCTCACCGGTTACCGGGCGGTTCTCGACGCGGCCGTCGAGATCGGCCGTGCGTTCCCGATGATGATGACGGCCGCCGGGACGATCGCGCCGGCGAAGGTCCTGGTGATAGGTGCCGGCGTTGCCGGCTTACAAGCGATTGCGACCGCCAAGCGCCTCGGCGCCGTGGTGACCGGCTACGATGTCCGCGCGTCCGTGAAGGAGCAGGTCGAGAGCCTCGGCGGGCGATTTCTCGAGGTTGATCCGGAAGCCGCCGCCGATGCCGAGACTGAAGGCGGTTACGCGAAGGAAATGAGTGCCGCGTACCAGAAGAAGCAGGCCGAGGCGCTGAACGAGGCGCTCAAGAAACAGGACGTCGCCATCTGTACGGCGTTGATCCCGGGCAAACCGGCGCCGGTCCTGATTACCGAGGACGTGGTCAAGGGCATGAAACCGGGCTCGGTGATCGTCGACCTCGCAGTCGAGGCAGGCGGCAACTGCGAGCTGTCGGTGCTCGACGAGGTGGTGACGAAGCACGGCGTCAAGATCGTCGGTCACGGCAACGTGCCCAGCCGCCTCGCCGAGGATGCGAGCGCGCTCTATGCGCGGAACCTGCTCAATTTCATCACCCTGCTGGTGAATTCCGAGACCAAGAGCCTCGCCATCGACTGGGACGACGAGATCGTCAAGGGAACCCTGGTATCGCGCGACGGCAAGCTGGTGAATCCACTTCTC